>JBFLZD010000033.1 GCA_040756435.1 Spirochaetota bacterium
AGTAAATTAAAGAAAAATCATGGAAAAAGTAAAGAACAGCTACAAGCGTTGTTGCTTTTTCTGCATCTTATTTTTATACATTATTGAATCAGCCAATGATAGCACTTCATCTAAATTTGAAGAGCTATCACCAAGAAATACACTCCCCACGCTGAGTGAAATAGTGTACTGACGAAGACTTTTTTTATTAAACTCATTAGTATTTTCTGTAAGGCGTTGCTGCATCATTTCAATGAAATGTTTTTCACAGTCAATAGCAAGTACCGCAAATTCATCACCACCTAACCTTCCAATAATATCCGAGTCCCTGAAGCTTAAGCGCAAAATTCCGGCAACATCAATCAACGCCTTATCACCTTCATGGTGTCCCATAGTATCGTTGATTATCTTCATATTGTCCATATCCACATAAAAAAGCGCTATGCCTTTCCCTGTGCGTTTGCTTAATTTTAATTGCTGCTCAGCTAACATGGTAAATCCACGACGATTATACAGACCCGTTAGCTCATCTTTAATTGCCAGCTCTTTTAACTGCTCACGCATTACAATGAGTGGTGTAATGTCAGTTGCAATGCATACCACCCGTTCAAGCTTACCCACTGCATTATAAACATTAGAAGTAGTGATGCTGATATGAGTATCCTTCCCCTGCCTGTTTAAAATCCGTATTTCAAAGTTATTGACACCACCATTCTGTATCATATCAACAAACTGGCGAATTTTTCTTTTATCTTCATTGGGATGAAGGATACTTCTAAACCAGTGAGTGCCCCCAAGATTTTCCAATGTATATCCTGTGAGCTCTTCAAAATAAGTATTCACAAAAATAATGTTTCCTGCCCTATCCATTTCTACTACTGCAGCAGGAATACGGTTTACCAGGTGGCGATAACGACGCTCGGATTCTACCAGTGCACGTTCGGCTTCTTTTCGCTGTGTCACATCCCTTATGACAGCAAGTACCCTATCTTTAAGCATTGGAACAAGTCTGGCCTCGCGCCACCTGGTTTGCCCCTCTATTTCTATAGGATATTCAATGCCAATAACTTTATTGGTAGCCAGAGCTTCTTTCAATGCATTTCTATAGAGTGTTGCAATATGTTCAGGTACTATCTCATAAAAACGCTTACCTATTACTTCTTGCGGTGTTGCATAGAGCTTCATCTCTTCGCCAAACTGATAATCATAAATCATTCCTTCTTTATCAGCAATGACATACAAATCGGGAAAGGCTTTTACTATGGCTTTTAAATTAGTGGTACTTTTTAAGAGCTCTATCTCCATCCTTTTTTGTTCAGTAATATCCTCACCGGAACTCATTGTACCAATAATGTTGCCATGAGCATCAGTCAACACAGTGTTATGCCATGCAATGAAACGCAAGTTCCCATACTTTGTCATAACCGGGTTTTCATAAAATTCAACCGGTTTTATATTGCCTTTCATTAATTCAAAGTAAACGTTGCGCACACCTTCACGCATATCCTGAGGCACACACGTATCAAACCAATCTTTGCCTATGAGTTCATCATATGCATATCCTAAAATTTCGCAGGCTTTTTTATTTGTTAAGGTAATGGTTCCCTTTTCATTGAGTATCACCATCATATAGGGTGAGATGTCTAAATACTTCTGAAAGGTATCGCGCTGTTCTTTTATCTGGTCCTGAAACTGTTTCTGTTGGGTTATATCGTTAAACAGCAGTACACAATATGATGTACCATTTAAGGTGTAACGTGAAATGACGAACTTAAACCAGTGTGGAATACCCGCAAGGTTTATAGTATTTTCAAGCGATATGCTTTCAGCTTCGTGGTGAATAATTTTTTCAATAGCTGAATGTAATAATGTATGAAAGTTTTGGTCAAAACATTCAAGCTGGTTACAAAAATCAAAGAAATTCTTTTCTATAACCTGTATAGGCTTAAAATTTGTCCCAACCATGGTATTTATAAATTGCATCCACACCTTATTGGCAAGTACAATAGCACCGTTTTTGTCCAGTACAACTATCTGACGGGGTATATTATCAAGAATTGATTGTAACAGTTTATAATGTTTTTCAATGTCTGCAAATTTTTCTTCAACAATAAGGCAGTAATGCTCATCATCAATATGCACAATGGAAACATTTATTCTTTCTGAATTATGCAGTGCAATTTCTGTAACTGTTACTATCTCTTTTGTGTAATCAAGCTTCTGTGCTGTTTTATGTATCTTCTGTGCATCAGCAAACATTGCGTCAACGGTGGAGCCAATAAGCTTATTAATAGGTATGGCTACAATGCTTGCAAAGGATGTATTAGCAGTAACTATCGCCCCCTGCTTTGTAAAAACAATAACGGGCTGCTTGATATAATCAAAGAATGCAAATTTTTTTTGTTTGTGATTTTTCATACACATCCAGCACTGGCAAACATTGTTTGATACAATATAATAAACATATAATAATTCAAATGAATTTTTTAAAAATGTAAATATATTGGCGATAGTTCATTGAATAAAACTTTTTTGTTATAGTTGTTATATAATTGTAACAGTTACAAAAGAATATTTCAAGAAAAAATAATGATAATTTGTAGAATAGTATCTTGCTGGCAAATAGTTAAGCTTTGATGAAGTTTTATGCTCTGACCCAAATTCTTATAAAAAAAGCGCATCATATCATGATATATGATGCGCTCTTTATTGCTATGATGTTTAATTTTATTCTAATGGTACACCGGTAAAAATATATTCATTGGCTTTAACTACTGCTGCTTCCCCATCAAGGATGTAGTCAACCATACCAAAGAATTTCTTGAACTCAGCACCAAGGAAGAATTGTGATGACAGGACCTTACCGGTGTAATACGCAGCTTCACTATTATCTGCCAATAATGCTGTGAGGTCATCACCCTTCTTGTCACCCACTATTTCTTTCATCTTTGGCTGTGTAATTGAAAGCATCCATAAATGCAGCCATCCCAATGTAAACATTGACAGTGCCTGCTGTAATGGTGTGGCATTGGCAAAGATATGCAAAAATTTGCCAGCAGCCATCTGGTCTTTAAGATAGTTGACTACTGTATCAACTTTTTCAAGTCCCTTCTGGACTATAGCGACATATTTATCGTCTACTATGCCTTTTGCCTTATCAATAGTTTCCTGTACTCGCTTCTTGAATACAGTATAATTATACTGTTCAGGATTCATCAGTATTTTACGCATTGTTAAGTCCATTGACTGAATACCATTGGTACCTTCGTAAATGGAAAGTATTTTAGCATCACGTGCAAACTGCTCAACAGGATAATCAGAACAGAAGCCATAACCACCGTATACCTGGATAGCCTCGGCGGTAACTTTCCATGCATTGTCGGTATTGCCCGCTTTCGTTATTGGGATCAAGAACTCAATCATTGCCTGAGCTTCTTTCTTTCCTTCGCCATCAAGCACATGGACAAGGTCTTCCTGATAGCCAACGTAATATGTTAAAAGCCTCATACCTTCAACATACGATTTCATCCACAGTAACATTCGCTTAACATCGGGATGTTTAATTATTGTAACTTTGGGTGCATCCGGGTTGAGCATCTGTGTTACATCAACACCCTGAATTCGGTTGCGTGCATATTTTATTGCATGCATATATGCAGCACTTGAAACAGCCAATCCCTGCAAACCAACATATAGACGTGCTTCATTCATCATCTGGAACATGATCTTCATACCCTGTCGTTCCTGCCCCAGCAACCAGCCTATACAATCACCATTGTCACCAAAGTTCAATGTACAGGTAGCAGAAGCTTTTATACCCATCTTATGCTCAATACCAGAACATATTACATCATTGAATTCCAGTGATCCATTGGGTTTCACACGGTATTTAGGTACAATAAAAATAGATATTCCTTTTGTTCCGGGTGGGTCTCCTTCTATACGTGCAAGGACAGGGTGAATGATATTTTCAGGCATGTCATAATCGCCACCACTAATAAATATCTTCTGCCCTATAATTTTATAGGTACCATCACTCTGCCTGATAGCTTTTGTTTTAAGATTCCCAACGTCAGAACCTGCATCAGGCTCGGTCAAACACATAGTGCCTGTCCATTGCCCTGTAATCATCTTTGGTATATACAGGTCTTTCATCTCCTGAGTACCAAAGTTTTTTATTAAGTTGAGGGCACCAATGGTTAATGCTGGATACATTGAAAAGGCTACACTTGCAGCTGTAAAAAACTCCGTACAACATTGGCCAATTGCCTGTGGCATTCCCATGCCACCAATTTCAGGATCATTTACCAATCCAATAAACCCCGCATCATACATTGCCTGCAATGCTGGTTTATAACATTCAGGTAATATTACTTTTTTTGTATCAGGTTCGTACTTAACACCAATTTTATCCCCTTCCATATTTGCCGGATATACTTGCTCAACAGCTATTGTTTCTGCAAGATTCAATACATCTTCAAATGTATCTTTATCAAAATCAGCAAACCGCGGGTATTGAGTTAATGTATCAACACCTAATACTTCAAACAAAACAAATCGCGTATCCCGTGTGTCCACCAATGGGTTTAGCGACATTACTCCAGTTGCCATAAAAAGACCTCCTGTATTACAATTTTAATATATATTTGGTGGTATTATGTTAAATACCATAATTCCTGATTTCACAATATTTTTTTTATTTATTTTGTCAATAATTTGTTGTCATATAAATAATGTTCTTTAACAGTAAATTTTGTTTTTTTTATAATAACAAATTAATAAAAACAACCATCAAACAATGAAACCGGATTGCCACTACACCTCATTGCATTAACAAGCTATAAAAAAAGGCAGGTGAAAACCCGCCTTTTTTTGGTAAGACTGTATATACCATCTCTTATTCGTTTAACGCCCCGGTAAATATTTCTTCACTTGCTTTAATAACAGCAGATTCACCACTGAGGAGCGCTTCAATTTTGCCAAAGTATTTTGGAAATTCAGCACCTAAATAGAACTGTGACGATAATACTTTTCCACTATAGAATGCAGCTTCAGCATTATCTTTAAGCAATGCTGCTCGTTCTTCACCTTTTTTGTCACCAACAAGCTCTTTCATCTTTGGCATTGTTATACTCAAGCTCCACAGATGCATCCATGCAATAACCAGCATATACATTGCCTGCTGTAATGGTGTTGCATTTGCAAACAGGTGGAGGAACTGTCCTGATGCCATCTGCTGTTTCATCATTTCTATAACTTCATCCAGCTTCTGAATTCCACGCTCAACAATAGCAACATATTTGTCTTCAACAACACCCTTTGCCTTATCAATGGTCTGTTGCATGCGTTTCTTAAGCACTGTATAATTGTACTGCTCAGGATTCATCAAAATCTTACGCATGGTAAGGTCCATTGACTGGATGCCGTTTGTTCCTTCATATATTGCAGTTATCTTTGAATTTCTCATCATCTGTTCAACTGGATAGTCAGCAACAAATCCATATCCACCATAACACTGCATAGCTTCTGAAGTTATCAATACTGACATATCTGAACAACCAGCTTTTTCTATTGGTGTAATTATCTCAACCAGAGCCTGTGCTTCTTTTGCTGCTTCACCTTCCAAAAGCTGTGCCAGCTCATAATTGAGGTACAGATAGTAAATCATAGCTCTCTGGCCTTCTAGATATGACTTCATCCATAGAAGCATTCTCTTGACATCAGGATGATTGATGATGGTTACACCTTTTGCCTCGGGATTAAGCATCTGTGTTACATGAACGCCCTGTACACGATTCTTACAATAGGTAACTGCATGCATGTATGCTGCTGAAGCACATCCGTGAGCCTGTAGACCAACACCCATACGAGCATAGTTCATCATTTTGAACATGATCTTCATACCCTGGCGTTCCTGCCCCAGCAACCAGCCTATACAGTTATTGTTATCACCAAAGCTCAATGTACATGTTGCTGATCCTTTGATACCCATCTTATGCTCAATACCAGCACATGTTACGTCATTGAATTCACCCAATGAACCATCAGGATTTACTCTGTATTTTGGAACTATAAAAATAGAAATTCCTTTTGTTCCGGGTGGGTCTCCTTCAATTCGTGCTAATACCGGGTGAATCATATTCTCATAATAGTCATTGTCGCCAGAAGAAATGAATATTTTCTGTCCATAGATCTTGAATGTACCATCAGGCTGGCGAACGGCTTTAGTCTTTAATGCTCCAACATCAGAACCTGCATCAGGTTCAGTTAAACACATGGTTCCGCCCCATTTCCCTGAATACATATTTGCAAGGTACATATGCTTCTGTTCTTCGGTGCCAAATGCCTCAATAAGCTCTGCAGCACCATGGGTTAATCCAGGATACATCAATAATGGGTAGTTAGCAGCACAGAAATATTCATTACATGCCCATGAAATTACCTGGGGTATACCCATACCACCCCACTCATCAGATACATCCATTCCACCAAAACCTGCTTCATAAAATGCATCAAGTGCTGCATGATAGCATTTGGGAATAGAAACCTTTTTGGTTGCTCCATCATAATGGCAACCTTCTTTGTCCCCTTCAGCAAACGTAGGATAAATCTGCTCAACTGCCATGGTTTCTGCCAGATTAAGCATGTCCTCAAACATATCCTTGTCAAATGAAGAGTACTTTGGAAGCTTTGTCAGCTGCAATACATCCATCATTTCATAGAGGACAAAGCGCACATCCCTTGAATCAACCAGTGGATTTAACGCCATAAAAAACCTCCTGCTTTTAAATTATAACAAATGTTAAAATATTACACATTCAGGTGTATGTTAAGATTTAATGCACATACACACAAATACATTGTTACGCTACAATACGGTATTTTTCTGTCAATAATGAAAATATATTTTTTTGTATAATTTATTTCAAACATACGAAAAAATATATTTTATCGTCTTAAAACTGATATGTACATATTTATTAAATTGTAAATTGCTTTATCCATCTCTGCGGTCTCTGTGTGAGACAATCTGATGCATCACGCAGAGTACGCAGAGTGCGCTGAGTTATTGGAGAGATAGCTGGATTTTGGGGCAGATACTTAATGGATAGGATGACTTGTTGCATATACGTCATTCCGGTCATCTCTTTTTGTCATTTCGAGCGTAGCGAGAAATCTTTGCTTCACTCTTTAAGATTTCTCAGTCACTTCGTTCCTTCGAAATGACAGAGTAATACCGTCATTCCGGGCTTGACCCAGAATCTTTATCCTCACCATTGTGGATCCTGAATCGAGTTCAGGATGACTGCACTGAATCAATCCTGAAATAAATTCAGGACATGGTTCAGGATGACACACTGTTATTCATTACAAAACCCCGAAGGGGTGATATTATTGTAAGATGTCAGAGCTTCACCCTCTCCATCTCTGCGGTCTCTGTGTGAGACAAACTGATGCATCACGCAGAGTACGCAGAGTACGCTGAGTTATTGGAGAGATAGTAGGATTTTGAGGCAGATACTTAATGGATAGGATGACTTGTTGCCTATACGTCATTCCGGTCATCTCTTTTTGTCATTTCGAGCAATCCTTTATGTCATTTCGAGCGTAGCGAGAAATCTTTGCTTCCCCCTTTAAGATTTCTTAGTCACTTCGTTCCTTCGAAATGACAGAGTAATACCGTCATTCAGGGCTTGACCCGGAATCTTTATCCTCACCATTGTGGATCCTGAATCGAGTTCAGGATGACTGCACTGAATCAATCCTGAAATAAATTCAGGACATGGTTCAGGATAACATGCTGCTATTCACTAAAAACCCCTGGAGGGGGTGATATTATTGTAAGGGGTCAGAGCATATATTCATAACAAAAGAGACTGCTTTACGAGCAGCCTCTTTTTTTGCCCAGGACGGGACTTGAACCCATACGGGAGATTCCCACATGCCCCTCAAGCATGCGTGTCTACCAGTTCCACCACCTGGGCTAATACAATTATTTGGATACTACTATTTTTGAATACAACTATTATAGCACAAATTTGTAAACATTTTATTTTGCACTTATTTTATGTCAAGAAAAATGTATCATAAAGTAACAGTAAAACCATTAATTATTCCTAAACGTGGAAATTTTAACAAAATATAAAATTGTGTACACGGGGCGGTGTCCCAAAACAATCCGTGGAGTTCTCAATGACGCGGGTGCAAAGTCATTGCGAGCGCAGCGCTTGTACTGAGCTTGTCGAAGTGAAGCAATCTAAATAGCACAGAAGACAAGATTGCTTCGTCACTTCGTTCCTCGCAATGACAGTATGGCAAAAGTCATTGCAGAAGATGTCTTTTGAGACAACCCCGGGTGTACACTATATTCATTATGAAATTTTTTAAGGAATTATTACTGCAATGAAACAAAAATTTATTATTTCTCATTTACTATGGCAAACGAATCCTTGAAGATTTCAGAAGAGGTAAAAACACTTCTCTTTCTTCATGTTGTATTGCAATAACATCTTTTTTGCATTTGTTGTAGCACTGCAAGCAACCAATACATAAATTTTTATCAATTACTGGTTTATTATCCTGCAATGTGATCGCTCTAACAGGGCAATATGTAACACATAAACCACAACCAGTACATTTTTCTAGTTCCACAATATATGCATAATAAAATGTTTTAAAATGTAATGAATTTATTCCCCTGTTATATGAACCCAACACACCGCAGCAATCCCAGCAACAATTACAGATTGCAATCTCCTCGTTATCAATCCGATCTTTGTCATGCCATACGATATGCACACCACCTTTCTTCTTTGTTTCATCTATAATCGTTACTGCTTCTTCTCTGGAAATAAATCGCCCAAAACCATATTTGACTGCATGCTGACTGAACTTCCCCAACACTATGCAGGCTTCCAGTGGCATTTTCAATCTGCACTCTATACCCTCCATCGTTTTCCACTGTCTGCAAAAACAATGCACCACAGCAATCAATCCTTCATCGCCGTAACGAGCAATCAGTTCATTTATAGATGTTGATGGTAGAACCTGGCTTTTTTCAGGAACTATCGCCTTATTTAAAACTATCTTTTTACCTGGGCTGGCCGGTTTGATAACATTGTGAGGAGCAGTGTTTTTATTGCTCCAGTTTCTAAGTTGCCTGATAGGCGTAACATTGTATTTTTTCCATGAATTAAAAAGCCTGGTAAGCCAGCGTGCAAATTGCCTTTTTTCTGATGTGGTGCTGCCATTACACAGATACACCTCAAACCATCCTAACATTATAGGTGAGACAGTAAACAATTCCTGCTCTCCATGCACCCTGGACCAGATCATACCCTTGGCAATGAGTGATGAAAAAACCTCACGTGCTGTGTCAGAGGGCATGTTGACTTTTTTAAATATTGCATCACGGGTGGCAGCATCTTTCCCCATAGAAAGCAAAAAGTCAACCTCCTGTGGAGATAACACTGAATCAAAAACCTTAAGCAGCGTTACTGTAACAGGTATTGACGAAGACGACTGGTTATTCATCATCAAAGCCAGTCGTGCTAATTTCAAGTAATTGTTTTTTGGCATTCGTTAATTATTAGTAATCTTTAAAAGTTCAATCATTGTTGAGGCATCTTTAGCATAGTTTGAATCAGGGTATTCTTTTATAAGTTGTGTAAACGCTTTTACTGCATCATCCTCAAAACCCATTTTATTGTAACATATCCCAATCTGGAAAAGGCCATACATGCCATCATCCGTCAAAGGGAATTCTTCAAAAAGGCGCTTGTAAATACTAACAGCTTTAGTATATTGTGAATTATCAAAATAAATAGCTGCTATAAATCGATATGCTTTTGCTCTGTGCAATCCGTCAACATAAATATCTAAATATTCATAAAATTCATTTAGAGCCTTCTGATGTTCATTAATTGAAACAAAAAAAAGTCCCTGCTGAAATTTTTTGTCATCTGCTTCCTGCTGCATTGTTCGTTTTTCCTGAGCAGCTAATGGTAGAGCAACAAGCAACAGTATAATCGTTATAATATTTTTCATTGTACACTCCTTCAGCATCAATTATATTCCTTTGGCCTCACCAGATATCTCTTCAACAAGTGCACTGAACAATGTAATGACATCATCATTGGTTCTTCGTAGTCTTTGTGCAAGTTGCAGGGCGATAGCTCTTGTTAAAATCAACCCTACACGGGGATTGGCATCACCATAGGCAATAAAGTCTTTGCGTTTTAACACCAGGCAATCACAATCACGTTTTGCAACTACAGTTGCCGAACGTTTGTCCCTATCAATCATGGCTAGTTCACCCACATAAAGTGGCGTTTCATCAGCATTCATTGCCACCACCGTATATGGCTCATTCTGTAATGTCCGTTTCTGTATTTCTATTTCTCCATTTACTATGATATACAGTTCATCACCAATATCACCTTCTTTAATGACTATCCTGGATTTTTTTATCTTTTTATAACTGCATAATTCTGCTAAATCTTTGATAACATCTAAATCCAGACCTTTAAAAAGCGATAGTTTCTGTAACTTTTTAATTAATGTTTCATCAATTTGTATCGTCATGATTTTGCCTCAAACAATTTCACTTGAACCTTCTATCAACACCGCTTTGGAAAAATTTTTTATTATGTAATTTTTATCAGGATTTAAAACAGGGTAATTGGGAATCATAGTCTTTACTATGCGCAAATTATCTACAAGCTTCGATATATCAGGTGTTTTCTGTGCTTCCTGCAATGCCAATCTTTTACGATCATAAAAATTTCCTGTGTTTTCAAGCAGCCCTATGAGTATTTTATTTTTTTTGGCAAAATACTCAACCAACTCACCAAATGGTTTATTGATAAAATGAGCAGGAATTTCGTCAGTTGTCAATGATACGGGAGTACTGACATCTATAAGTTCACCAATAACATGGGCAAGGCCACTTTTTGCAAATACATCAGCTATAATATTTTTGCTGTAATTGTTTGTCAGTATTACCTCATCACATCCCGACAAACGCAGATACCGCTCATATTTTTGATCAATAATTTCAGCGCATACATATACACTTTTTGAAATTGCCTTGATTGACATTACCGACATAACCGTACGGGAATCTGCATCCTGCCCTGACTTCCCCAACTCATCGGCAAGTACCAGCACCTTTCTGGCATATCGAATATTTGCCCTGTTTAATACATGTTCATCAATGTGGTCACCATATACATAATGTATATTGGAAAAAAGAATATTGCTTTTCAGGTTTTCTATCTGCTCAGATTCAGCCATACATACCAGCACCACATCATACCCCGCAAAATCCTCTTTTCGCATAGCAATATTTGAAAGCACCATTGCCATATCTTTTTTCCAGCCGCATATTACATAATGATTTTTAATTTTCACAGGTTTTAGCCCTCTGTCTTCTTTCAATTGTTTTTCTACAAGCGTAGAAGCAATATTACCGGTAATTACACCAACCAGCGCCATTCCAAAAAACATTGTAAGTATCCCAATAATTCTTCCCAATCTCGAAATTGGGTACTTATCCCCATACCCAACCGTTGTTGATGTAACTATTGCCCACCAAATTGAATCTTCAATTGAGTTAATGTTACTCTCTACAATTTCACTTTGCCCATGCCTGGTAATTGTCCGCGTATATCCCTTTTCAATATAAAAAATGGCTGTTGAAAATATGAACAGAACCAAAAAACAAACAGCAAAAATTCTGAATATCAAACTATGAAATAAATTATGAGTAATGATTCGAGCATTTCTATACAGGTTAAGATTTGTATTTTTTAATTTCATATTCTGCCATTCAAAAATGTAAAATTTTTGCGATAGTTCATATGAATTATCGATAGGTTCTGAAAAAAATATTACTAAAATATTATGTCACTTCAAAGATTATTGCATACTATTTTTTTAATGAGAGCACACCGCCTATCCATATAATAGTAAGGGTGTACTTAACACTTTCCATAAAATACTATTATGAGATAGTTACTGAAAATACCAATTGATTTTAAATTATATCTAATGGAATAACTTTGGAGAAAGTTTTACAGGTTTTATTTTTTTATTATAATTATTTTTTAAATAAAAAAAGGGGAGATGGCCTCCCCTTTTTATGTGATTTTGTGTTTATTCTCTTTTACAGCTCTTTCAAACCTCTTTTGGGCTTGCTCTTTGATGATGAAAGGTCAACAGATCCTTTTATTTCACCTTCAGACTGCGCCTTGTATGCTGCTTCAAAAATATCTTCTTTCATTTCTGCCTGAGCAAATGACTGGTCAATATCTTCGCGGACTGTTGATCTTCTGCGTTTGAATGTTGCAAATGCTGCATCCTGGAATCCTCGTGATACACTGTAGAGGAATTCATTCAATACGTTTGCCATACCTTTAAGCATATACTGCTTACGCTTAATGGTTGTAACATCAACATCCAGTACAAGACCCGGCTGGATATGATGTGGGTTAATCTTATAGGTAAACTCATTGAATCTTCTTTCAAGGAAGTTAATGCGCTCATCCAGAATAACTCTTTCAATTGGGTTCTGGAAGCCGTGCATCTTCTGCAGCATTTCGCGCAGATATTTAAGCTTGTTCTTCAAATTGTGGATTCTGTCTTCATATGTTCTGTTATTCTTTTCAACAAAAGAATTTTCATTATACATTTCACCAATTTCATTCCACAATACTGAATTTGGATCAGCATCCTCTTCGCGTTTGTTCCTTCTCCAATCTCTTGACATTAATCTATTTGCCAGGTCATCAAAGTCACGGAGTGAACGGAAGCGTTTCTTTGATTCATAGTGTGCATGCACCACATCCCATACCCTCAGTATTTCACGAGTAAAAGCATCCATCTGGCGGTCAAATTCCTTCTTTGCTTCACGCAGTTGGTTTTGATCATAGTATGCAAGACGTATTGCATAGCGCTCATCCGGAAGAACTGTTTTATCCAGTTCCTCGTATTCACGAATCTGGCATATACGGGCGTTTTTCATGTTATCACATACCTGATACCCTAATTTGGAAGTATCAAGTATTGAAGTGATAGCATTTACTGCTGTGTTGTACCCGCGGTTACGGATATTTTCTTCATCAATGATGTATTTGATATTTTCACGAATATTTAGTGGATCATATTCTTCAATGTCGATTTCTGCGCGTAGTCCTTCAATCTTGTCAAGGAACTTCTTGGCAAGAATGGTGTAGCGTTTTGATTTTTCATCTTCTTTTTCATCATCAGTGAAGTTTTCGATACGTTTAATCTTTTCAAACATCACTTCTGTACCCGTCAACTCACTCTTGCCCTGATCAAGCAGCTCTTCTTTAAGTATCTGGATCTGCTTATCAATCAACTCATGAATGTGTTTCTGGATAGCATCCTTCAACAACGATTCTACGGTTACCTGATAGTGATAAATGGGGCTTATTAATTCACTATCAAGGATGTTAACCGAAAGCTTCACATCATACACATATTTTGGCCTGAGTTCATTGTCCTTGAATACGCACTTGATGATTGCATATGCATTTTCACCACGGATGAATGCACCAACATCAGTTTTCTGGCGCAGTATTGCATTTGTTTCATTTTCCAGGTCATTCATTCCTCTCTGGATATGCCCCTGCAGGTGCCCATACATATTCACGATAGACTTTTCAATTTCACCAGTATTAAACTTATCCGAACCGCCTATCTTATCAAGAAGCTCCATTATTTCTCGAGGGGTGTAGCGTGCAAGGCCTTTTGCTTCTTCCCTATCCACAAAGTCACGAACTTTCTTGATAAATTCATCTTCCATGGTTACCGTATACCGGTTGAACATGTTTACGTATGTCTGGTTGACATAATTGTACAGCTTTTCTTTTAAGCCACCCATCACATCCAATTTTTTCAAAACTTCTTCAGGAAGCTTGTTCTGCACATGGTTTACAAGCTTATCTACCGTTTCATCCAGAATAAGTCTTGCTTCAGCAACCTTATCGCGGCCTTCCTGAGCTAATGAATTTCGTGAACCAACCGCACTTGGTTCGGTTGGATGTACTTTATTAGGGCTTTTTGGGAATTGAGCTATTGACATTTATTGACCTCCTTGATTAAATACATTTTTGTCAAAGATGCATAATATATAGTTATACTTACTGATGCACCGTATGCTATGTTGAAATACTCTACCATTGGCAAAAAACGTTTGAATGTAATATTTAAATTAATATCATTTTGCTTGTCAACGCTTTATTTAAAAATTTATCAAAAAATTTTAATTATTACAGCCTCTTATCCCTCATAATATTTAAAGGTATAGTTAGCAATTTTGAAAATATCTCCATCGTTTAACATATCACCAGCATCCTTGTTGACAAACTGCACTGCATTTTCTGGTGCAATAAGCTGGCATTTAATAGCTTTATTGAACCATACCGCTTTAAGCAATATTGGCGTGCGCAGTGCAAAATCGTGAATTCTGATTAGATTATGGCTATCTTTCCCTATAGATATGGTTCTGGAGTTTTTTGCGGTAAGGTTTACTTTTTCAATCGTCGGCTCAAGAAGCTCATTATTCCAGTATTCAAGTGCACCTCTTACCTTAAGCTGAGCTACACGGCGTAACAACAGCAATAAAATAATTAAAAGAACTATCGCCACTACTATAATAAAAATAGGGTGCATATAGAACGGGCGAGTATTAATTTCCTTTACCTTTGCCATGGTATCGATATCCTTTTTAAGGTCCTGTGTAATTACCTTATCAAGCCCTTCACGTGCATCAATCACTTTGGTATACTGTGATATGCTTTCCTTAACCTCTTTTTGGACCCTGGCTATATGGCTGTCCTTTTGCATCTGGCCCAAATTAACAAAGAAGATAAACCATTCATTACCCGAATATTGTTTTGCAATTTTTTTGACATCATAACGATGTGCCCGTGCATATGGTGGCGGATCATCTATGGCATCAGTTATAACAATAATAACCTGCTCCCTGTCAGGGTCTTCAGCCTGCAGCTTCTTTGCCTTATCAAATACGGCTGTCATCATAGCCATGGTATATGTCCACTTGCCACCAGCTTCAACCATGGATATATATTTATTCAGTATGTCCTTATTGCTTTTATGCTTAATATAAACAGTTGGATAGATTTTAACTTCAGTATCAAATGTAACAAGTGTCAGGCTGTCATTATCATCAAGCTGATCAATAAATTTGGGTAAGCTCCTCTTTACCAGCGGCATAATATTTTTGCCACCAAAGCCAGCCATGGATAATGATGTGTCAATAACAAGGAGCAAATCCTTTGATTTTGCAAATGCGCCTGCATTGCACAAACCAATACAAAGAGCAAAAACAATTATTAAATTGAATATTGTATATTTTGCTTTCAAGGCGAACTCCTTATACTATATAAATTTTATCTATCAGGGAAATTCAATATATCTTGAGTTAAAAGCTAAATGATAAAAAATCATTAGTCAAGTAAAATTAATTTTTATTTTATAAATATTTTAATACTCTCTGTACCGCCGTGTTTCTTTTACATAATTCCGCAAGTCAAGAGAATGCTTTTTGTCAACATCAAGATACTCATTCATCAAAATAAAAAACCACAATAGGGTATCTTCTTCCGTCTCCAATGCCACGAATTTTCGTTTTTCTCTCCAGTCTTTAATAATTATGCCCTTTCCCACAATCATCATGATATCAAATTCAAGAGTATTATCTATACTGCGCTCAATATAGTAATCCAGTATTGTATTTTTTAATTGAGGCATTTCAATTTCACTGGAGCCTGCAATGACAAATGCAGGTATAAGAACTGATTCTTCCAGTTCTGCAAATTTATTAAGTTTTTTTGTCAATGCAACATTATTCAATATTTCAGGAAGTTGCTGTGAATTTATGCAGTCAACCACATGAAAAGTCCCATATACTAATTCAGATGGGATATGGCCATTCATCATCTGTTCAACAATATTCCATTTTTTAAAATACGCAATGAAATCCACCGTTTTGGGGACATAACCACTTGCATCAACCGGTTTTTTATCCGATATAACAAAATCATTAGGAACAATATCCTGTAAAAGGTTTATAATCTTTTTAGCATTAAATTCTTCTTTAGCATGTACCTTCTTTGCAGTTTTTTTGTTACCTTTTGATTCCTGAACACCCAAACGTTGCTGCAACGTTGAAAAATATTCTTTTAACATTATTTGCTTCTCCCAAAAAATAACTTATTTGTAGTATAGTTATTATGCTTTTTTTGTCAAATCATATTAATGGTGTGGAAATTGTTTATACTATAAAAGCGAACACAAGTTCGCTTTTATAGTAATAATACTATCACATTTACATTAAAATTCAGCTACGTTAACATCATCAAATTCACCTGTAACTGAACCACTAACCTCTTCATCTTCTTCAAGTCCTAATTCCTCATCTTTTGTTTTCTTCTTTTGTTGTTGTGGCTGTGGTTTGACTTCTTCTTCAACACTTCCCTCTTCCAATGATTTTTTCCCTTCTATTATATTCTGCAATTCTGTTGTGCTCATATTTTTCCACTCTTTTGCAACAGCTACATATTTACCATTTGGATATTCACGCAGATATCTCTGGAATTCTCGCGCCGCTAAGTCAAACTTTTTCTGCATAAAATATGCATATCCTTTCTTTATCTGAGCATCCTGATTTTTGTGGTTAAAATCATTAGTAAGGGCTTTATTAAAATAGGCGATAGCTCTGTCAAATTGCCTCATTGCAAAATATGATTCACCAGTCCAGTATAATGCATTCTCAGACAATCTATCCCCTCCAAAATACGTCAATACACGGTTAAAGAATCCTATAGCTTCATTGTACCGACCATTCCTGAAAGCGTTGAGTCCACTTTTGTATGCCTGAATTTTGTAAGCATTTTTAACATCGCTGGTATATTGACTTACGGCACCAAAATACCGTAAAAAGTAATCATAATGATTATATGCTTCATTATCCATACCCAAATGCTTCAGTGCACGTGCACGTCCTAAAATTGCTTCTTCATTGCTGCTGTCCTCATTTACCGCTATATCAAACATCCTCTTTGCTTTCATTACTTCCCCGGTTTTAAGATAAAGATGACCAAGTTCAGAATATATCTTACTTCGGTACGGCTTATCCATTGAAGCATTAAGTAATGTCAACAACTGATGAGCACTTTCTTCATTGTAATTTTGCAACCAGTTGATGTGGGCTATACGTGCTAAAATATTTTTATAGAGATCCTCTGAAAGGTCTTTTCTGTTATTCTTTACCAGATAAACATATTTAAGATACGCTAACCTGTTTAAATTTAATTTTTCATAACACTGACCTATATAATAATAAGCCTCAACAGCAGTTGTAGTATCCGGATAGCGGGCTATAATTTTAGTAAGTATTGAAACTGCCTGGCTAATAGATTCCTTATCTCCTCTTTCATAAATAAGAGTTGCTTCGGTCAACAGTTTTTTTGCTTCATTTCTGGGCTGTATAACCTGTACATAGTATATAAGCAAACATACACCAATAAGTATAAGCAATGCCCCTGTTAATGTTTTTGTTTTCATAAATACCTCTTGACTTCTATTCATAAATTATTGTACTCTTGATAATGCAAAGTCCCTCCAGAATTTAGCTTCTTTGGGATAATACTTTGCCACATCACTTTTCATAATATATTTAAGAGCCACTTTATATTGCTTCAATTCAATATAACTTCTGCCTATAAAAAGATAGGCTTTTGCAACCTCTTCAGGTCTTTCGGCATTCTGCACAAATGCCGTGAGGCTATCTATACTTGATTCATACTTTCCTTTGTAGAATGTAGCTGCTATTATTTTATTTACATTAGAGGTTGATAGCAATTTTTGCTGCGGTTTTTCCTTCTCAACTTCTTTCCGGGGCTCTTCTTTTTCAAGCTCAACTTCAGGTTTTTTAATTTCTTCTTTTTCAGGTTCAGGAAGAACTGGCGTAACCTTTGCTGCTACTTGCCGTGTTACCTTGACTGGTTCTGCAGTACAATTAATACCCTTGATAATCTTGAATTCGGGATCTATATCATAGGTTTCAGGAACAAGAGTATAATAATAAGTACCTGTAGGTATATCACTGTCAGTATACTCATTAGCTGTTACATTCACCACATCTACAAGAAATGCATCATTGATATCCTGTGATGTAGTTGGTGCAGTTGTCGATCTGAATAATTTAAAATATCGGCTGCCAGATGAACCTGTATATGACCAGGAAATTTTTACCAGGCCATTATGTTCGGACGCTTCAATCAACTTTAACCGTATAGGAGCTCCAATAACAACAGGTTTTGTTGTATAATTGCTATCTGCCTTTAACGTTGTATCAATGGAACCGTCTTCAAGTATGGCCAACACTGCAAAAAAGTGTGATCCCGGTACCGGCTTTTTATCTACATACTCCAATTTGTTTGATTCTACTGTGGCTACTTTTGTTGCCATAGCCAGTGTCTGGGCATCAACAATGGGTTGTGTATGTCTGTAAACCACAAAAGACTTTACATCAATATCAGGTTTGCTCCAGGTTATCTTCAGGGAACCTTCATCCACATCAGCCCTGATATTAGTGACAAAGACATCACGGCGTATAATAACCGAAACCGGGTTAGCAGTATAACTTTGATCAGGTATTAATTGAACATCCTCATTGCCCTCGATATCCCGTACTGTGACAGCATAAAAATATTTCCCTGACTGTGTAATTGTGCGATCAATAAAGCTTTCACTATCTGCCTGAACCTGTCCAATTAGTTTTGCATTTTTAATACGTTCGGGACTGTTTAATGGCTCTGTAGCTCTGTAAACATTATACACAATGTTGGGTTGCTGTACACCCTTCCACGTCAACAGGACTTGAGTCTTATTTACCACCCGTGCATACAATAATGTAATTTGTTCAGGTAAGCGTTTTTGTGGAACTTCAGGAATCTTTTTTTTAATTACTATCGGAGCACTTGTATAATTGACATCAGGATATAATGATATATCCTTTTCAAGTATTTTATCTCGTGCTAATACTACGTAATAATATTGCCCCGGTGGAAGATTTGAATCGATAGCTACCGGTTCAGCACCTGCCAGTACAATTTTTACTGTTGCTGCCTGTAACGCAACCTCAGCTGATGAAGGAACTACGGTTGTTCTTCCTATAAGAAAATCATTCTTTGCGTCTGGATCAACACTGAAGGTAATTTTTATAGCTCCTTCAACCTCATTAATTAATTCTGCTTTTATATTTCGTGCAATATGGACTGGCAATCCCGGTTTTGGTTTGACTTCAGTTTTTTTATAATCTTCCAATAAGAATTGGGCATAAACATAATAAAAACAAGAAAACAGCACACATAGTGAGATAATAATTTTTATAATTATTGTCCTCTTACCCATTAAGAAATATATCCTTGTCATTCCAAAATTTTTATTACAATAGATTTAATACCTTGCAAAAGATGATAATTACGGCAGAAATCATCCTACTAGTATATTTCGGAATTATTAATACTACACTTAAAGTATTATTACAAATTTAAGGATAAATCATATAAAAAAGTCGATAGCCTATGAAAAATACTTGACCTTTGAATTGGCCTTTGTTTAAATACTATCAGCTTATAGTTTTTTGTAATTGTGCCGTTATTGTGGCAATTTTTTTAATCATAATTTTATGATATAGTTTATTTTTATGGACAAACAGGAAAAAATACAAAAAAAGAAAACGATAATACTTGAAGCACTGAAACGTTTATTACAAAATGATGTTTATTCACGCATAACAGTTCAAAGTGTTGCTGATGAAGCAGGCTTTTCTAAAGGAGGTTTGCTTCATTACTTCCCTACCAAGGAAGAGATGTACATTGAATTTATGGAATACCTCTTCAATGAAATTAATAATGACCACAGAAATGTTTTAAAAGGAAATCTCCATTCTAAAGCTAAAGCAAGTATTTCAGCAATGTACGGTGTTGAACGTTTTTTCCTGGATCCAGGTACTGCAAAGATATTTATCAATCTCGTTCTTTATGCATATGAAGATGAAAAGATAATGATCCGCCTAAAAGAGTTTATACGCCGACATCTAGAATTGTATAAAACAATAATAGATGAGGCTCGAGAAGACCTCCCACAACGTCGAAAAACCGATTTAGATGCCGAATTTCATGCTCGTATAGCTCAGATCATTGTTATATGTTCAGGTCTATTTGAATCTATAGACCCTTTACCCATGGATGGTTTTAACCTGATGCGATACATTATCTCTCTTTTCAGAGGATAATGAGCAACCAGGGAATTTACTACAGACCCTTAAGTTTTTATGGAAGCAGATTTAATGCAAAATTCTTTTTTTATATTATAGGGTAAACTAACAACCACTACTCACAGTATTCTGGACATCAAAACAAATTAATATGTATTCAGGATATGAAATATTTGCAAAGAGTTCCACATAATCATGATAGAAACAGGCAAATTGCTGAAAATTTAAGTAATAATTTTCATTCTCATTCCAATGAAATAGAGAGAAAAATCTATATTTTTAAAAGCGTATAGATTTTTTTCATTCCGCTAAAGAGGGATTTCCAAGATGACATTTTGATATAAATTTTATTTGATGGTCTTGGATGGCTTATATTCCCTCTTGCAGATTGATTACATCGGAATACTGAAATATAATTCATGTATATATTATTTTATATACATAAATTATACATGACATAATAATTTAAAAAGTCAATTATTTATTGACAGTTTTATCAATACATATAATAATGCCATGAGTATGTATAACTATTCATTATTCAGGTGGTGATTATTATGGTAAATAATAATACCCGAACAGAATTATTTAACGAAATTATCTACAATAACCATAAGCGTTTATTTAAAGCATTTGCCAGTATTACTGTGTTAGCATTAACTGCAACGTTTATAATATACATTACCAGAACTGGTTCACACTATTTAACCCTATTTGATATTATCCTAACAGGTTTTCTTGCTGCTGTCGTGTTATCAACGGGCTTTTATTTTGTAAAAAAATTACGATATGAACGACTATCGCCCTATATTTCAATATTTACTGTCATGTTATCACTTTTCATTTTCCAATATATAATATATGGCTCAAGAGAATTATTTGCTACTCATTATATAGTACTTGCCTTATCAGTATTTTATTTCAACACGCAGGTAGCTATTTTTGCATTTATTATGGTAGTAATATCTCAAATACTCCTTTTTATACTGCGTCCTCAATTAATACCCGAAGGTCCGGTGGGTAGCATCATTGGTGTAAGGTTTTTAATCTATATATGGGTTGGTATTTCGGCAGTTTTTGGCACAAAAGCAACTCGTATGCTTTTAGATCTGGCACTTGATAAAGCTGATGAGGCCAACAATAAGCATGAACGCATTGCTGTCATTGCCCAGAATGTTGAACATTCAGTTGGAGTTTTGAATGAAAAATCTATTGAGCAGGCTACCGTAGTAGATACCATTAATGATCTAGCAAATAAACAGGCTGCATCACTTGAAGAAATTTCAGCATCAGTGGAAGAACTTACCAGCAATGCTGAAAATATCAGTAACACCGCACGTTCACTGTACCAGGAAATGCAGATTGCAAACGAATCAGTAACTGACCTGAAAAAAGTATTTGAAGAAATTACAAAAAGCGCCGGGACCATAGCTCATGCCATTGAAACCATTACATCTTTATCCAATGACTCAATACAAAAAATGGATGATACCCTTAAGCAATTTCAGGATCTTATTACCTTTAGCAATAATATGTCCTCATTTGTTGAAGTTATTAACCAGATAGCTGACCAGGTCAATTTACTATCACTGAATGCTTCTATTGAAGCTGCACGTGCAGGTGATGCCGGCAGAGGCTTTGCCGTGGTAGCTGATGAAATATCAAAATTAGCTGATGCCACCGCACAGAATGCATCGCAGATAGGAAAAATTATTGAACAAACACAAAACCTGATGCGTTCAAGCAATACCAGTATAACTGATACATCACAATTTTTATCAAAACTTAATGAGGAAATACGCACAATAATGAAGGAGATATCTCATACCAATACGCTGATTCAGGATGTCAATGTATCTATTAGAGCTATCGCCAATTTAAATACTCAGATTTATAATGCAATTGAAACAATTGAAACATCAACCAGCGAGCAGCGTATTGCTAACGAAGAGGCATCAAAGACTATTGTATATGTGTCAGATGCTGCGCAAAATCTAACGGATATTGTCAATACAGTATCCAATGTAGCATCAACTATCAAAGACATTGCTCAGAACCTATATACATTGGTTCAGGCTATGACAAAGGCATAATTATTCAACATTTTTTGACTGAAAAAAACTTTTGTATTTTTTATCGCTAATTAAAATATGATTTGTCAGCCAATCTTTTAAAAAATTCATTAACTCTAATGAAAAAACGGTTTTCCCTTCCTGGTATCGCGTATAAAAGTCCATAACCTGATCTGTCAATGCATTATGTTCTTTTTTATGTTTTTCATATTCTGGATAATCATAGAGCACCATATAATCTTCTTCATGCTTAAAATGAATTTTTGTATAATTCACCAGATTTTGCAATATTTCTTCCATTGTTTTCTTTGCGCTGCCTGAAAGCAAGGCATGATTTAATTTATTGACTAATGAAATCAGCTGTTTGTGTTCATTGTCAAACACTGTAACCCCTACACTTAAATGTTCACCCCATTCTATAAATTCCATTATACACCTCACTATTTCCCACAGTCTTTTTGCTGCATATATTCATGAAAAGATACTTTCTTTTTGTAACATTCATCCTTCATATAATCAAGCAATGATAAAAATACATCAGCCTTTATATAGCCTGGTATGCGAGTAACGAGCTTCCCTTCTTTATCCATGAATACCAGTGTTGGCAGGCCTTCTACTCCGCAGTATGCGGCAAATTCCTGCGCACTGTAGGTTTTATTTTCAAATGTAATGGTATCATTCTTTTCAACATTGATGCGTATTGCTATATAATCCTTGCTTAATTTTTTTTCAACTGCAGGATTGGCAAAGGTTTCCTTATCCATTGTTTTGCACCAGATACACCAGTCTGCATAAAAATCAATGACAGCTGGCTTTTTGGAATTTTTTACCGCTGCAATACCTGAGTTAAAATCATACCACTTTATCTGACTATAGATGGTATACGTGCCTAACAGCACTATACTTATTGCTACTATATATGGTATTCTTTTTTTCATTATATGTATTCCTCCTCTCATATAGGATTCAACCACCATTTTCTTATAGATGAATCACAACATAGATTACTAAGTTACGCTTTGTTTACCATAACTATCATCTTCCTTATACTACTAAAGCAACTTTACACAGTGATGCGCTTTGCCATGAACTATCGCCAAACATAGTTACATAAGTATTACAGATTCTTCTTAAATTAGTGTAGCAATTTTTTTGCAAAGACTAAAAAAAATGATACGCTTTTATTAATAAAATTGGCTACAACTGGTATGAATAAAAAAGCTCTAGCATCTCCCTGTGGAATTTTTTGTGCTGCATGCCCCCGGTTTTACAAATATGGCATTTGTAAGGGATGCCGTGCAGACACATTTCATGACGCCTGTGAAATCTACGACTGTTGTGTTCGTATTGGTGGGATGGAATTTTGTTTTGAATGCGACCTTTTTCCCTGTCAGCGCCTTAAAACTTTCAGTAACTATCACCCCAATGAAAAATTTGCGCACTATCGCCACATAGTGATAGACAATCTATTGAAAATTAAAGAAATTGGTATTGAAAACTGGTACATTATAATGAATCAGAAATTCATGAACGGTGAATACGGCATCCAGCAAAGAAATCCTGATGGTTCCTTTGACACTTCACCCTGCCCTTGTAATACAACCAAATAATATAAAATGCTTGACATCCTACCATTACAATGTTATTTTATCGATAGCGGATTAAAAGGTATAGACTATGACTATTGATGAAGCAATAAACCTTAATAAACCCATTATTATTAAAGCATATTCGGTTAGCGAATCTATTGAACATTATATCAAACTGGTTTTGACTAAGATTTTACAAAAACACCATTGCCAGGTACTTCTTATCCCACTATACACCGCTGTGAAGGAACTTGTTGTGAATGCTGTAAAAGCCAACCAGAAGTTTATATATTTTGAAGGCAAAAAATCATATGAGTCTGTGTTCTTTGACAGTGAGAAAGCACTCCAGCTGTTCAGGTTAGAAATGACGCGAAGTGATGCAAAATATTTAGACACCTTAGCACGCAAAAATAATCTGTATGCACTGACAAGTATAACTGTGATTGATAAAAAATTATGTATTGATGTGGAAAATCCCACCCCTATGAATGAAACCGAACGAGACGCAGTTGCAAAAAAATTAAAGATTGCCCAACAATGCCAGGACATAACCGATTATTTTATTCAGGCTCAGGAAGATGACTATAAAGAAGGTGCCGGATTGGGCCTGGTTTTAATTACCATGATGCTGAAAGGCATGGGATTGACTCAATCCAATTTTATTATTGACTCTGATTATGAAAAAACTATAGCCTCAATTATTGTGCCATTGACACAGGCCACATTACAGGAATACCAGAAGCGTATTTCAGAAACCACTCCAAAGATTGCTTAATCAACTATGTTATCATTAGCGTTTTCATCCTGCCCCAACGATACCTTTATTTTTCATGCCACTGTTCATAAATGTATTGATACCCATGATTTTGAATTTGATGTACACATTGATGATGTTGAGTCATTAAATCATGCAGCCCTGACACAACGCTATGATATAACCAAACTGTCATTTCATGGCTATCTGTATGTGCAACAATACTATGACCTTCTTGACGCTGGTGCAGCACTGGGATTTGGCTGTGGCCCTTTGGTGGTAACACGTAAAGGGCTTACCAATCTTCTTAATGCAACAATTGCCATACCGGGTCAATATACCACTGCACATCTTTTATTTTTGCTACGGTTTGGCAATTTGTGTAACATTACTCATGTACGCTTTGATGAAATATTGCCAGGCATCAATAATGGCCTATTTGATGCCGGCGTTATAATTCATGAAGGACGGTTTATCTATCACCAGTATAATTGTGACATGCTGATTGACTTAGGTAAATGGTGGGAGGATGTTACAGGTATGCCCATTCCATTAGGATGTATTGCCATTCATAAAAGACATGCACACAGTAAACCTCTGATTGAAGAATCCATCCGTCAATCAATACTGTACGCCCGTAAAAATCCTGATGTATCAAAAGAATATATCCGTTCACTTGCACAGGAGTTGGATGATACAGTGATACAGCAGCACATCGACCTTTATGTAAATGATTTCAGTTTGTCGCTGGGGACTACTGGTATGAAAGCGCTGCAAACACTAAAGGAAATGGCACAATGTCGCGGAATATTGTAGTTTTGCAATTTGCAACACAACTTGAGGCAAAGCCCATTATTGAAACATTACGGCTATCACCATTGCAACAAAAACCTTTTGTATTATACAGGGGCGATAGTTCATTGTATGCAATCATTGGCGGTATAGGAATCACCTCCGCTGCTATTGCTGCTACCTACGTGTACACTATACTCAATGCTGACAAAATAATTAATATAGGAGCCGCAGGAGCTCTTGCCCATAGCCTTTCACCGGGAACGATTGGCACTGTTACATCAGTATATGATACCACTCGATTTGACTTTGATACCGAAAAGCCTTTTACCTATGCTCTGACCCCAATAGATACTATAACACGGCTAACCTGTGTGAGTGTAACCAAACCGCTGCGCACCAGTGAAGAGCGAAAGCAGCATGCACCGATTGCAGATATTGTTGACATGGAACTTGCAGGAATAGCGCGAGCAAGCCAAAAATTTTCAAAACAATGCTATGCAATAAAATATATAAGTGACACAGCACAACACAATACCCATCAGGATATTGTGCAGAATATCATTCTCCTGTCACAGGTAACAGCACCAGAAATAGTTACGCTTGTACAATCATTAATTACTATAATACAATAACAGGCTTATTGTTCCACCAATTCTGCTGCCATTGCATCTACCTGCTTTGCACTTTCCAGTAATTTTTCAGCAGAATCAACAGTTCTCTGTATTGATTCATTGATATTAGATATAGCTTTGGTAATTTGCTCCAGACCAACCTTTTGTTCACGAATTGATATCACGACCATCTCGGACTTTTGCCGCATATTATCAGCTTCATTTTCCACTTTACTTTTTATCATATCCTGCGAATGCATCTGATTGTTTATATCTTTGATTTGATTATTTATAGAATCTATTAGATTAGCAATTTCATTAATTGCCTTTACTGTCTGGTCAACCTCAACCATTGCACTATCAATTTCACTGATATTGCGCTGAACCAGTCCACTAATATCCTTGATGCTGTTTGCTGTCATATCTGCAAGTTTGGACACCTCATTTGCAACTACCATAAACCCTTTACCTGCTTCTCCGGCGCGTGCAGCTTCTATTGATGCATTAAGTGATAGCAAATTGATCTTATCAGATATATCATTAATTATCTCTATAATATTTGTCATCTCGGCTGAACTTTGTGATACTGTGCGTAAACTATCAATCATAGTCTGGAGTTTGGCTACACTTGAATCAGTTGTCTGCTTAACATTTGATGATATCGTGATAGCATCTTCCACTCTTTTTCGTACAACCACTATAGCTTGCGACAACTCCTGTAATTGCTGCATAAGAGCATCAACCGCTTTTGACTGGTCTTCTCCAGTTTCTGCAATTGATTCAGCATTTGCTGCAATTTCCTCTGTTGTTGAAGTAATTTCTTCCATCGTTGCCGCTTCATCACGTGTATTTGTAAATAGTACCTGCGCATTATCTTTTAATTTCACAGTCAGGTCCAGAAGCTTTTTATTTAATTCTTTCCCCTGATTTACAAAATTCTGTAAATATAAAGCCAGAATATTAACATATTGTGTAACAGCACCTATTTCACTCCTGTCAAGCATTGGTATTTGCTCAATATGAAAATCTCCTTCTGCCAGCTTTTGTAAATTATTGATAGTCATTCTCATGCCTTTTCGTATTCCCTGTGTTGATTCATATAACAATACTATCATGGTAATTAATGACATAACCGTAACAAATAGTATATACCCTGTAATTTTTTCTACTTGAATCAGTTGTGCTTGCAAAAGAATAATCATCAATGTCATAATAACCAGCGGAATAGTCAACGTTGCCATTACCGTTAAAAATAGCCTGATAGGCAAACTAACCAGGGAATATTGTTTTCGTGAAAAATTTATCTGAGCTAATGAAGGTATTTTTAATACCTGTGAGAGCATGTTTTCGGTGGTGAAATATGATATTACTGCATTCACGGTAGCACTCATAAATACATCTATCAGGTATATCTTAATTCTTCCAAATTCAACATAGTCCAGGGAATACATACAGAAGAATATAGCCACTAATCCACAAAACCATCGCAAAGAAATAATGAGTGCTTCAATTCGTGGATAATTAAGCAATTTTAACTTAACTTTTTCTAAATCAACACCATCATTAATCTTTTTGAAAAGCCTTTTTAAAATAAAAAAACGAATATACGTTCCAATAATCAAAAACAATACTGAAAAAATAAGTGAAAACACATTTAAAGCTTTTACAGCTTCTTCATCATAATGTCCGGTTAATTTACCAAAAACATTTACCAGAGGGACAACAATAAAATTAATGTAAATTTCAATGCGTAATGTTAGTTTCCAGATAAACTTTTTACCAATTTGCATTCAATTCACCTCCTTTTAAAGAAAACAATTACTGTATCATTTTTATAAGGTTGGCATACCAAAACTGTAATTATTATACGCTCATGTAATTGCTTTTTTCTTATTTTAAGTACTGTTTTAAGCATGTTTATATTATTAAAGAAGGTTTTGAGAAAACTTTTGCTATTGCACATATTTTTAGGGGATATTATATTCATCAATAATTCCTTACAATAGATAGCACCCCTTTCTTTATATATGGATCAACCTAACATAATATTATAACATTTTTCAAGAATTTTTTATATTCAAAACAAGCAATAATTCCAAAAAATTTTTTAGTATAAAGCAATGAATTAATACCCTATTGCAATTGGTAGCCAGAGCAATAGATAATTTATAGCATGAAAAAAGTTATATAGTAAATACTATTTCATAATTTTAAATTTACATACCGTTTGTATAACACATAAAATATTTGAAATTATCATTGAAATTATATAGACTGTTTGTAGTGTGAAAGTACAGGTAAACGTTGAACATTGATTTAACAAGAGGTTATAATGCCAACAAAGACTCAAAAAAATGATACCAAAACCCAATTCTGCGCATTCTGTGAACATACCGGCATTGTGCGAAATCCCCATTTTGAAGAGATAGGTCAGGAGCCGTTAGTACCCTGCCCGCGCTGTGTGTTGAATAAATGCCAGTGTGGTGGACAACCTCCGTATTACATAGAAAAAGACGGCACAATATCTGATTGCTATTGTCGTGAAATTAGAATGAAGATTAATCGCATTAAAGCAATTTACTCACGGTGTGGCATTGACAAAAAATATCAGTGGCGCTTTTTTAATTCCTTTGAAGCCAATTCAAAATTAGCCTCCAACGCAAAAAATGTAGCATACGATATCGTTTCAAAATTTCCGGATGTGCGCAAAGGACTTTTTTTATGGGGAAATCCTGGAACTGGCAAAACACTGCTTTCTTCTATTATTTTAACAGAGCTCATCATACGCCATGCCATTGAAGGACGCTTTATAAAAATTTCCCGCACATTTTTTAACAAACTGCGTGCAACCTTTGCCGAAGGTTCTGCCACTTACGGTACCGCGCAGGAAATTGAGTATGAACTGGAAAACGCTGATGTACTTGTGGTAGATGACTTTGGTGTCCAGCGCGATTCCCCCTGGGAGCAGGAAACTTTGTATAATTTAGTTGATGCACGCTACGAGGCCGAAAAATTTACTATATTCACTTCTAACGTTGACCCCAAAAGTGCACTTGCCGATATTGCCGGGGGACGGGTGTTATCGCGCATTAAAGAAATGTGTACTATTTTAGAGCTAACAGGTCCTGATTACAGGGAAAAATTATAATGGTAGCGTGTGCATACATATTATTGGGAAGCAATATGGGCGATAGTTACCAATATATTGCCACAGCCATTGAAAAACTGTCCACACTGGAAAAAACAAAAATTGTAACACAAAGCAGTGTAATAGTAACCAAACCCTTAGAATTTATCATGCAGCCCGATTTTGTAAATACAGTTATAGCACTGCAAACGCAACTGCCACCACACACATTGCTTGAAAAGCTTCAAGAAATTGAGCATGCACTGGGAAGGGAACGAACCATTCCCAAAGGACCCCGCACTATTGACTGCGATATATTGCTTTACAATGATATGATTTGTTCAACACCAACACTTACCCTTCCTCATCCGCAAATATACACACGCCCCTTTGCCGCACAGCTTTTATTTGAAATTGATCCAGACATCATTGATCCAATTTCACACAAACCATTACGGGAGGTAGTGCTATGCCATCAATAAAAAACATCAAAGATTTTGCAAAGATGAAGCAATCAGCCCAGCCTATAGCCATGATAACCTGTTATGATTATGCATTTGCGCGTGTGGTAAGCGAAACTGATATAGATGTCATACTGGTTGGCGATTCTTTGGGGATGGTTGTGGCAGGCTATGACACCACCATACCGGTAACCCTTGACCAGATGATTTATCACACCAGCATGGTACGCCGCGGTGCGCCCAATCATTTTATAGTAACCGACCTTCCATTTATGAGCTATCATGTATCCATTGAAGATACCATGCGTAACTGTGGGCGCATCATGAAAGAATGTAACACCAATGCAGTGAAACTTGAAGGCGGAAGAGACTTTGTGCCAGTTGTAGAAGCACTTACAAAAGCATCAATTCCTGTAATGGGGCATTTAGGGCTAACACCGCAATCGGTGCATAAATTAGGTGGATACTCTGTACAGGGAAAGGACGAAGAACAGCGCAAAATCATAATGGAGGATGCACTATTGTTACAAAAAGCTGGTGCATTTGCACTGGTGCTTGAAATGGTTCCCGAGCAGCTTGCACAAGAAATAACTGAAGCGCTTGATATACCCACCATTGGCATAGGAGCAGGTCGCTACTGCAATGGACAGGTTCTTGTTATTAACGATATGCTGGGCCTAAACAAAGGATTCAATCCAAAATTTTTAAAGCGCTATGCCGACCTTTATACCACATCACAGCAGGCAATACAGGATTACTGTAAAGAAGTAAAGGAACATATATTCCCTGCAGAAAGCAATGTGTTTAAATAATCAACGCGGAAAGCGTTTGGCATTTTCTTCATTATATTCGGTAATCATTTTTTCAATGGCTGGATCATCAGGATCTTCCCACTTTGGCAATTCAAAAGAATGTTCATAGCTTGTGATTTTTGCATCAGTAACTATCGCCCGTAAAATTCCAATGCGTGAACCGTTTGGCCCTGCCTGCACAATTAATGTATTGCCCACTTTAACAGGCTTTTTAACAAGCGTTTGTGAATGCCCGCCAACAATAAGCGCAATTTGCGGAAACAAAACTGCCAGCTCTTTATCCTTTTCAAAACCTAAATGCGAAATAACAACAATAAAATTGCCAGTTAAAAATTTTATCTCTTGTTGCAAAGCTTCTTTGGGATTGGAAATTTTTATTTTTGACACAATCTCGTTTGGATAATACTTAAATGCATCATTATCAATAAGTGCTGTAATTCCAATTGTTTTTTTACCGATAGTTACTGTTACATGTTTCTTTGGCGATTGCCATTTGCCACCTGCAAAATACTGAAGATTGGCACACACAAATGGCAACTCATTTTGATACTGGTACAATGTATCAATGCCTGCAGCAAACTCCTGATCACCAATACCAACAGCTGTATATCCAATGTGTTTATAGCCCTTGATTAAATATTTGGTAAGCAATGTATCAGGATAGTAACTACAGAAGTCACCACTTTCTAGAAGTAGCGCACCGGGATATTTTTTCTTTAACTGAGCTATAGCATACCCGCGCTTAACAAGTCCACCCTTTGGATCAGCACTACACTGGCAGGCTTCCAGTATGCCATTGAGTGAATTGGTATACAAGAAAGTTATTTCATTCTTTTGATTTTTTTCTTGCGAATATGCAATACTTAAAACAACAGCACATATCACTATTATAACAATAAATATTATGACGTTAAATTTCATTATACCCATGCCTCCGTAACGAATATTTCACTTTTATGTATTAAAAAATTAAGATTAAAACCTACCTTGATTGCCTATATTACAGCGAAAAAAATTGCATATCAGATTATTATAATCACTTTTATTGTCTGGATTGCTATTATTGTAATCACCGATAAGCCATTATATATAGACGCTTATATTAGGCTGTATGTTACCTTTATGTATTAAATTTTCAATAATTTTTTTGTTTAGCTTTTATTGGCTCTGACCCCAACACCTTTTATAAAAGGTTTTTCGTAACGATTAAGCCAAAATGCACTTTACACATAAAAAGATGTAATAGTTGATACCGTGCATAATACCTGATATAAACAAGAGAAATGCTAAATGCAGAAGTATTCATGTATTATGACACCATACAAAATCTAGAGCAGGTACGTATTGAGTTTTCATAAAAATTTGTTTGGTATAATGGATAAATTATTATACAACCGCTCAGGAAGCAATGCCTGCATTTTCTATTCTTATCATGCAATAAAAAATATTTTAATTTTGTATTTTCAAACCACACCACCCAGCAGGTATTTCTCCACGAATCAACGAACGTGAAACACCACCATATAGGTTAACCTCTGGAGGGATGGCTTTTTTTTGTTTAATTTTAAATGTTTTTGATTCAATCTGTGTAAAACGGCCTAACCGCAAAGGTATTAATTCATTTGAATTACATACAGTAGTTATATTTTCTTTTACTTTTGGATCTATTGGATGTTTTTTATTATTTAATATTTCCAGGTTAAAATCCATCAAACTCTTCATTATGAATTCAATATTAAGAAAATCCCCTAATTTATAATTATTAACAAACTTTTTTAATCCATCTTCATCAATGGTAATTTCTCCTTCAGCAATGCATTCATCTTTATTTATATAGTGGCTAGCTGACATCTCAGTATAGATGGGTATTCCTTTTTGCTGCTTACCTTTTCCAATTATCCTCACGGTATCTAAAAGAACCGTTTGGTTTTTAAACATTAAATCTGATACTTTCATAAACCTGAAAGGATCAAGTCCTATATCAAATATTGCATTAGTATCTTTTTTCATTATTTGCATTTCGAAATCAGTTGATTGAAAATTTTTTGGTTTATTATTTTTAAATAATTTAACATTGGGATACATATTATTTTTTTTTCTTAATGATTCCAGCAATGCTGTCCTTAATGCTCCTTTCAATGTTGAACCTGGAATATAAGGTTTCATGCTGAGTTCATCTTTAAAAATCTTATAAATTATTGCGTATGGATTGCTATCGACCCCTTGAATAAATTGGGGATGTGCCTGAACTCTTTGTATAATAACATCTAAATTTTGCAGTGCAACATTTTGCAGGATAGACCGTGCCCTCAAAAGCTTTTCTTTATCTTTTTTTATATCAGCAACAAGGGTATCCATAATGCTGAAAAATTGTTCTCTTTCTTTCTGGCTCATGAAATTAAAAGCTTTATTAAAATCAATAAGCATTATGGACTTTCCATCTTTAGTTGGCAATAATTCAAATATACTATAAAATTCGCCGCTATGTATGATAAGTGGTGTAATGATATGTATTTTAACGGTATATGATTTCATATAATAATACCCCTACTACTACTCATTAATTCTATAAATAGCAACATCAATCATGTTGTTATACCAACATCATTAGAATAATCAAAATATACAGGATAGGCATAAGCATATTGCCGTATTCTATAATCTGTGTGGACATTGTTTAGTAATTTACCATTTTTACCATTAGTTGTAAAAAACGTTGACCCAGCTTTATACAATACTATGGGCTTTTTATTAAAAAGCAACTGCCCATTTATACCTTTTTGACTAAATTCTCCACCTAATTTGCCATACTTTGTTATTGTAGTATAACATAACGGTTGAAGGTTTTGACCAGCACAATCACTTAACGTAACAAAATACTTTCCCTGGTACCCAAAAATGTTTTTTTCAATTACATCTAATTCATCAATTTTGACATCAAATATCCCTTTACCAGTAGAAGCATCACTACCAAATCCCATCTGACAAGCTGTAAAAAATGCATTTTTAAAAATATCAGAATAACTGTCATCAAATTCAGTTACGTATACATTGTAACACATGCCATCCACGTTATTATAATAATAACTATTAGTAAATAATACCCCTTTCCTTACCATACCCGTAATACGGCTTATTGAGTTTCTTGTGATATCTATCTGACCTGGTTCAATTTTTTCTATTTCTGGAAGGTTAAGCTCTTGTATCAATAAATCTTGATTATAATCTTTTTGATATTTTTCAAATAATTCTAGCGAGATACATTTCAAATTTTTTAGTTTTTTATCACTTTCTATTTCTGAAATTGAATCCTTTAATGTAAAGGTTAATTGTGGCTTGTACATATAACCTTGCGGTATAAGTGAAGAAATAATAATTGGAATTGAATTGTTATCATATTCTTTAAGAAAGGATATTAGTGTATTTTCGCCATATAGAAATCGAATATACCAACATACAGTCCCAAAAATTGTATCAGCAGAAAATATATCAGAAAACAGTGAAAGTGGTTTTAAAATATATTTATATTGCCGTTTCATCTTTGTATAACCTATGATAATGGTTCATCGTCAAGATATAAATCTTTAAACTGAATCTTACCATAACCTCTGCTTCCACTCCCACCTAATGCATCCTTTTCAAGGAGTTTGAGCCCTTCTCGCAATAAATCAGTTATTTCCTTCCCATCCCCATCTTCTTTGAATATTCGTAGAGAAATTTCAAAATTAAATGATAATCCTGCTATAACTCGTTCTGACTGACGAGGATTTAAAGCTCTACCTTTTATTCTATCTATAGTATTTTCTGTTTTTGCTTCGGTGGCCAATATATTGCGTTGTTTGAGCAATTCAATTGATTCGTCATCTAGAAAAGCATCCCTGAAAATTGCTCGTGTAATACCAACTTCTGAATCTTTATTGGTATTACCAAATGTTTTACAAATATGACACTTCCCACAATTACATGGTCCCCCTTTTTCCTTATCAAACTTATCCATATGAAGTTCCAAGAGACTACGTATTTTACCTTTAAGTGAAGAACCAGGTATATAAGGATAACCAGTTTTAGGGTCCTTAATTACAGGGTTATCAATACCACCAATTTCAATACCTTCAGTACCTCCGCCAATATGAAGTCCTGTCTTTAAATATATCTTTCCTTTAATTTTTTTAATTGTTAAATTTGCTATTTCCATATATTTTCCTCCTTATCTGATTCATTTCTGGAATTTTTGAGTTTTTGTTTTACCTTCAACTTCTGAAATATATGTATAATACGCTATTATTGCCTGGTAATGCATCAAAAATATTTTAAAATCAGAAATTGTTTTTATCTTATCTATTTCTTCATCCATATATTCTTTATAATCATTTGATACCAAAAACTTATTATTTGATTTTCTACCTGCACTGTAGGCAATCTTTGATTTTATAAATTTAATATGGGGTAAAATTTCTTTTTCAAACCACGCATCATTTGCATCTTGATTTTCATCTATTTTCCGCTCAATAATCTTAAAATCATCATAGAACTTCCGTATCTGGTTTTTATCAATATTGATAAAATCCGCTGCTTTTTTCTCAGCATCTTTTGTTACATATGATTCGGTTAATTCTATCATTGTTATGCCTCCTTATGATTTATTTCTTTTTCTCGTGTTTCATATAATGCTAATGAAATAATTGTTTCCAGAATATATGGCTTTAAACGTGAATAATCTTCAAAACACTGCTCAAGATATTGCAACTCTTCTTTATTTACCAATTGGCCATCTTTTTTAATTATTATATTCCTGCTAACGTCATATTTAAAATATGGAATATATATTAAATCCTCTGATGGTTTAAACTTATTTCTATATACCTTTTTTGCCATACGTGAATACTTCAGCAATCTGTATAAAAAAGAATGGTTAATTTTTGATTCAACACTATTATTTTGCTCAATAAACCATTGGGCTTTTTGATGTATATCACGTAATTGATCATATGAAATTACATTAAAATAATGTATTCTATTCCTACCACCATCTTTCGCTTCTTTTAATTTTTCTTCTGCCATGAGTGCACTTTTGCTCATAGGATAATCAGGTTTTTGAATATATGTTCCGGTTGAGAAATGCAAATCCGGATGGTTACATACAAATTCTTTAAATTTTCTTTCAACAGTATCCATGAAATCTATTACTTGATTCCATGGAGCTATAACAAATAAATCATCTCCACCAGAAAATACTGTATAGATATTGGAAAATTCTTTTTGTAAAACATCTTTTATTACAAGATTAAAAAAAACATTGAACATCCGTGATAGTGTAACATACCGTGATACCGAAAGATCCTGTATGCCCTGGCTAAATATACTACCCATGTTATCTACATCAAGTTTGATGTATGCTAAAAAAGCAGAGCCTACACCTCTTTTTTTATTATTATCTTTATCATTATAATATATTATAGCTGATTCTGCTATTTCTTTAAATTCTAATGTTTTATTATCCTTTTGAGGAACATAATTATTATACATTAGAAATGGTAGGTTTGAATCATTATCAAAACTAAAAGCACTAATAATGTTTTCATTAGAATTTAATGTATCTACAATGCTCATTGATATTTTTTCATTAAAATAGTTTACATCTCCACGCCTTTTACTAAAAAGAACAATACTATTTTTAGTAATTTTAGAACCTATTTTAAACATTTCATCACATGAATTGCATCTTTCTTCTTCATGACCCGGCACAGGTGAATACCTACCACAAGATTTGCATAATTCACCTTCGTCATAATTTATATCAATAATACAATCTCCATTTTTTAATATATTATAAAATTTACGCGATTTAGCTATAGCCAATTTGTAATTTATTGTTTTGATAACATTACCAAATGATTTTAATTTCATCTCATCCTGAGAGGCTTCTAAACTATAATCATAAACTACGGTGAAATCGCCATGGAATGTATTGAAAAACCATTTATCTGCCTCTTGAGTAAATTTCCTTATTGTATCTTTTATGTGTGGTAAATTTGGCAAAATAAGAGTAAATTTTCCACCTGCATTCATCAATTGAACAAAGGGTGGTATTCCTAATGTATCACAAAGAGCATAGCAGTATGCCTGAGCTATCATAGCAACATATAATGATCGCCCTCTTATTATCTTTGATGAACCAGGAAATGCTTTTTGTTGATGCTGAAAAATAAATTGCTGGATACCTGATAGGTCACCTGCAAAAAATAGAAATGGTTTATCTGTAGTGCTCCCTTCATCGTGAAGTACTTTTAATACTAATGCTATTGCTGCTGTCGTTATAGCATGATCATATAAAGAAATGTCACAATATTTGTCATTTGTTGCTGATGGGATACACCAGCAATATTTTTGCAATAATGAAATAATATTATTAACAAAGTGATTTAAACCATATACTGGTTTATATTGTTGTATAGATTTTTCTAAATCTTTAACAAATGCACCCCATAATGTTTTATATTGATCCGCTAATATTGTAGTCTCTTCTTTTATTTCAAAAGGATATACGTTTTCAGGAGTTAAAGGTTTTAAATTATACCCATAAAGTGTATTAATACTTTTACTTAATGATATTCGGGTAAATACTGATCGCAAGTGACGTTTAAAATGACCACCCTTAACGTAATCTGTTTCATCACTGCGGTCACTTGCAGCAGATATGTTATCGGCTAAATCTATAATGCTTTCATCAGGAGTACTTGCATTATGATGTTTTGCAGCAAGATTCTTTACTTTTATCCAATCAAGTTCTCTTGGCAGATTTATTGTTTTACAGTCATTTTCAAAAAAGTCATATGTCCATAAAGCATGACGATGTGAATATCTACCGCTACTATGTGAAGGAAGTACAATAGCTTCAATTTCCCTTGGAAAAGCTGCATGTTCTTTGCCTTCATAAGCTCTTTCTTTAAATTTTCCTATGTCATGAAATAATGAAGCAATTATAATTTCATAATACTCTTTTTTCATATATCACACCTAATAAAACGATAATAGGTCATACAACCTGTATAGCTCCAAATCCAAATGATGTGTTATTCCCAATATTAATAATTTCTCCAATCTTTAATAATGGATATATTGATTCAACATTCCCAGAAAAGATTGCTTTACCTTTATACCCACTTAATGGCATTTTTTGATTCCTTCTTTTAGAATATCTTTCAATAAATTCTAATCTAATATCCTGTGATACACAATGTATTGAATTAAAATCAATGTTGCTTATATCTACTATGACGGGATTGTTCTCAAAAAAATAGGAAATAATTTCAATTTTTCTTCTAATATTTTTTATAATAGTTTCAATATCAACGTATTTCTGATATTTACCATTTGATTTGATTTTACATGGCGTTAAAAATGAAATTTCTAATGTATCAGAAATGTAATCATTATTGCAACATGAAAATGCTTTAAGATCACTTAATTGGATGGTTTCTCCATTATATATTATGGAATTGCTTGCATAATCATGTATGCTTTTTATTGTAAATCTTCCTCTTTTAATGCCTATGCCTTTTTCACCCAATTCCATGAACGCATGGAGAATATTTGGAAAATATTTAAATGCATCACCAAAAAGTGAAAACTTAAAGGTAAAAGTATCACCCTTTTCAAATTGAACAGGGTAATCAAATAAAGGAGTCAATGCAAAAGGATGGGGTATATATTCAGATTGGCTCATCTTTTCAGAAGGTTTTATATTGGGAGTTTCAAAAATTATGGCATAAACACACATAGTTACCAGGGGGCATTCTATACAATACTTATGTTGTTTCATAATACATACAGAATTCTTCAATGCAACACCAAAACCACCTCTTAGCGCAATTCCTGGGAAATTTGGGAATGTTATTTGTGTAACAACTTCACAGTTAACTTTTAAAGCATATATATGTAAATTACGTAAAATATCCCACATGATTGGTATTTTATATATTATATTTTTTATAACTTGTAAAAAAATTAAACTATACTTTTTATCTAATATTATAATATGACATTTTTTTGTCAAACAAAAAACACGGACACCACTATTGCCCCTGTTTTAAAATGCGTTATATAATAACACATAAACCTATATTAAACAACAACGCTCTAGTTTTAACATCAGTGATAATTGCGTCTTCATCTTTATATACTGTTGACAACCCACATTCATACCGCATTCCTAATTCCAAACTAAATTGATCACTTAATGGTATATCCAGTCCCAGGTCAATATATAATCCAAAATCATCATCAAAATCAATTGTTTCTTTTTCAGTTGCTGTCCCATATATTGTTGTATAAGTTATTTCTACTTCTGTATCACCCACCATACCGTAATATGCTCCAGCACCTAAAAAAAAGTATTCAAAATATAATCTTATACCAACTGGTATGATTAAATATGTTGTACCAAAATCAAATGTTATATCATCAATTGCAGTATATGCAGGATAATTAATGCTAAAACTTTTGTATATAGCAGCAAGGCCGGTATTTAACGCAACATTATCATTAACAAAATAACGATAGACAACACCAATACCACCTGCACCACCTGGATCACTAGAAGGATCCCGCCATAATGTTGGATCACCATCAAGAACTATACCAAGAGTACTTCCGCTCCACGATGTAAAATCTGCACCAGAAGCACCCAGATAAAGATTTCCATTTAATTGAGAGTTCCCCTCCCGTGCTATTAATGGCATAGAAATAAAAGAAAATAGTACTACTAATAAAAATAATTTATTGTTTAGCATGGTTTTTATACCTTCCTTTTTTAATAAATAAATGTCGTTGTATTTTTAGACTCAGAAAGGCATAAAAATATAGGTATACTCTACATTCTTTTTTCTTAATTAAATTAACACCAGTCCATCAATCCCCGGATAAAATGACATAAATAAACCGCAAGCACTATATAGCAAACTCCTATCTATCCCACTGATGGGAAGGCATTATTGCACCGTAATCAATATAACCACCATATCTAAATCCACATAGTGGTGTCATTATTGTCCACAAGCTACATATCTCCACACCACCCAACCCACGGAGTGGGTGACACTATTGTAACAGCTCAATATAATCACCTATACAACCCCCAGCGGGATGACATTACTGTAACAGCTATATACAACCATCTAATCAATCCCTTGGAGGATGACATTATTATAACCACAAGCTGAGTAACACACCACCCAATCCACGGAGTGGGTGACACTATTGTAACAGCACTAAACAACCATCTCATCCATCCTCAGCGGGGATGATATTATTGTAACCACCTAACTGAGTAACACATCATCAAACCCACGGAGTGGGTGACATTATTGTCTTAAGGCTAACTTGAGTGTTTCGTAAAATAATATACAGTAACAAGTAATGTTTTATTATTGTTACCCTCACATTAATGGTTTTATTATAAAATTTTTTCAAAAATTTTAAAAATTTTTTAATTTTTTTATTCCAAAAGCGTTGTATAGATATAAAACACTGTGATGAAATGCAAGATGTATGTATGTGTACTACAATAGCATTTTTATTTTATGCTACACGGTATGGCAAATATCATCTTGACATTTCATTACCTATGTGTTACACTTAATATATGGAAGGAGATAAAAAAATGGGCCAACATTTCTCAGCCGATGTATATGACATCTTTGAAAAGGCGTTTCATGGTAAAGAATATGCCAAAAAGGTATTATACGCACTGGAAGAGGTTATAGTGGATACAGTACATGACACCTGGTATAAAACAAAAGAGGAACTAAAGGCAGAAGTTTTAAGTCATTATGCTACCAAGCAAGATTTGGAACAGGTACGTATTGAACTTTTAGGAAAATTAGATGCATTATATCAAAAAACAGAAAGGGATAAAGCTGAACTACTTGGCATAATGAAGCAGGATAAGGCTGAGCTTGTAGGAGCACTCCAACAAACCAGAGAAGAACTTTTAGGTATTATGAAGCAAGATAAAGCTGAATTGCTGGGAAAATTTGATGCATTGTATCACAAAACAGAAAAGGATAAAGCTGAAATTAATTTACGAATTGAGCATTTGGATAAAAAATTCAGTATTTATTTTGCAGCGTTATTTTTTATTGTCATTTTCTTAAATCAGAATGCTTTAGAATTTTTGGTAAAAGTGATAGGCTTGGTTAAATAGATTGTTTGTGGTGCATATATTTATAAAAAAACACAGGTAAATTTACTCCCTGTGTTCTTTTATTATTATACATTATATTAAATTAATAGATCACATAGTTAAATAGTAATGCTTATGACTATAAATTGATAATGAAGTCAAATTTTTCTTCATACACCGCTGCCAACAACATCACAAACCCACCAACCCCAACGGTGTGACATTATTTTCAAGACATTCACCCGCCAAAATAAAAAACCCACAGAGTGGGTGACATTATTTTAAACACCAGCAAAATATCACCACCCCACTGAACCCCGGAGGGGTGGCATTATTATAATCCCAGCAGTAGTGAAACATAACATAATCCCTGGAAGGGATGACATTATTGTAACCACCTAGCGGAATATCACCACCCCACTGAACCCCGGAGGGGTGGCATTATTGTAAACCCCCTATCAGCGGGGTGCTTTGACTAGCGCTTACTCCATCCCATCAACGTGCTCAGCAACCTCATCCATTGCTATTCATCACCGAACCCCCAAGTGATAGCATTATTTTCCATCCCCTTTGCGCCACCATCGAACTCGATTGTTAAAAGCGTCACAACCCCAGAGGGGTGTAATTATTGTAACTACCTAGCGGAATGACACACCATCACAACTCCGGAGGGGTGGCATTATTGTAAATCCCCGTAGTAGTGAAATACAACAAAATCCCTGGAGGGGATGACATTATTGTAACCACCTAGCGGAAAATCACCACCCCACTGAACCCCAGCGGGGTGACATTATTGTAAACCCCCTATTAGCGGGGAAGTTTTCCTACCAGAATTTTCAAAGTTTAAAAACTCTGTGAATATGCTATCAACGTCTCAATCCCCTATTAGCGGGGAAGTTTTCCTACTTTTGTAATTTCTGAAAGTGAAAAAGGTAAAAAAAGATTTCGTCTCAATCCCCTATTAGCGGGGAAGTTTTCCTACACGATAAAGATAATATGAAAAACTTCTTTATTAAAGTAAGAGGTCTCAATCCCCTATTAGCGGGGAAGTTTTCCTACTTTTGTAATTTCTGAAAGTGAAAAAGGTAAAAAAAGATTTCGTCTCAATCCCCTATTAGCGGGGAAGTTTTCCTACACGATAAAGATAATATGAAAAACTTCTTTATTAAAGTAAGAGGTCTCAATCCCCTATTAGCGGGGAAGTTTTCCTACGAGTGAGTAAACCGTCCTCAACGTCCTCTTTCTTATCCCTGGTCTCAATCCCCTATTAGCGGGGAAGTTTTCCTACCATAAATGGTAGCAAAGACAAGATTAATAAGCTTGATAAAAAGTCTCAATCCCCTATTAGCGGGGAAGTTTTCCTACGGGGAGTCTGTAGTCGGTACGATAGTGACCGACGTTAATACCAAGTCTCAATCCCCTATTAGCGGGGAAGTTTTCCTACATTTTTATGAGAGCAAACCATATGTGAGAATGACTGGACGCAGTCTCAATCCCCTATTAGCGGGGAAGTTTTCCTACTCAAAGGCAATGTAGCAAAGATAAATGGACTGGATAAATCTAAGTCTCAATCCCCTATTAGCGGGGAAGTTTTCCTACTAGTAATTTTGTTCCTGGAAAGGGTGGAGTAAGGGGTAAGGTGTCTCAATCCCCTATTAGCGGGGAAGTTTTCCTACGATTATGTTTATAAGTTGGAATTCACTAAAAAGGGTTTGTCTCAATCCCCTATTAGCGGGGAAGTTTTCCTACCAATTTTATTATATTTATATCATAAATTTAAACAAGAAAAGTCTCAATCCCCTATTAGCGGGGAAGTTTTCCTACCATACTAAACTAACGGAGGTTGTAAAATGAATTATCGGTCTCAATCCCCTATTAGCGGGGAAGTTTTCCTACGATAACGCAATATCCAGAAATATGTATGTTAGAAGCAGGGTTGGTCTCAATCCCCTATTAGCGGGGAAGTTTTCCTACCATAAATGGTAGCAAAGACAAGATTAATAAGCTTGATAAAAAGTCTCAATCCCCTATTAGCGGGGAAGTTTTCCTACGGGGAGTCTGTAG
>JBFLZD010000034.1 GCA_040756435.1 Spirochaetota bacterium
ACAAGCGGCAAGGTACGCGAAAAAAACGATATTACAGCACTGGACAGGAATGCAATGCTTGAAAAAGTCAAGGCTGCAGGTATTGTTGGCTTAGGCGGTGCTGCATTTCCCACCGCGGTAAAATTAAACCCACCCGCAAACAGAACTATTGACACACTGATAATTAACGGCTCAGAATGCGAACCGTACCTTACCGTTGATGATATGCTGATGCAAACACACCCAGAAGAGATCATTGAAGGCATTCAGATATCCATGAAAATACTGGGTGTGTCAAAAGCTTTCATTGGTGTTGAAAAGAATAAAGCACTGGCAATAAAAGCATTACAGAAAGCTGTAACCAGTGTAAAATCAGAGGGTATCAGCGTAATGCCTTTGCGGACACGCTATCCCCAGGGCGCCGAAAAGCAGCTTATCTATTCCATTACAGGACGAGAGGTACCTTCCGGTGGGTTGCCCATGGATGTAAATGTGGTTGTACAGAATGTAGGCACAATCTATGCAATTCGTGACGCAGTGCTGTTTGATAAGCCATTAATTGAACGCTATATCACTGTCACCGGTAAAATTGTACAAAAACCCGGTAACTATAAGGTGCGGTTTGGCACACGGGTTATTGACATACTTGAAGAGTGTGGTGGTCTTACCGAAAATCCTGCAAAGATAATCATGGGTGGACCAATGTGTGGGCTAGCCCTTAACCACATGGATATACCCATAGTTAAGGGTACATCTGGCATTCTATTTTTAGCAAAAGACGAAGTGGAAGTGGATTCGTTCAGGCCATGTATCCGCTGTGGCAGGTGTGTAGCGGTATGCCCCATGAACCTCATGCCGTGCGACTTAGGTAATGCGGTTGAAAAGCAGCGTTATGATATTGCTGAAAAGCTGCATCCGTTTGATTGTATCATGTGCGGTTCCTGTTCATATGTATGTCCATCTAAACGCCCATTGTCGCATTTTATTAAGGTTGTTCAGACAGTACTGAGTGCAAAACGATAATATCAGAATATAGAAGGGTTGTTCATGGAAATAAAAGATGCTGACAAAAAACGCCTGTTAGAGGATTTAGTGCTTTCACACGCACCACATATTCGCGATACCCAATCGGTTCCGCTGGTCATGTGGCTGGTGGTGCTTGCATTGTTGCCAGCAACTATCTTCTCCTGCTATCTATATGGATTGTATGTGGCACTTGTTATTGGTGTTTCAATTATTTCGGCAATAGTTGCTGAAGGCATTGTACAATTTTTGTTAAAAAAGCCAATAACCGTACATGATGGCTCAGCCATAATAACCGGGCTTCTTTTAGCCATGAACCTACCGCCACATGTTCCACTATGGATTCCAGCTATTGGTTCTGCGTTTGCCATCATCATAGCAAAACAATTATTTGGCGGATTGGGATACAATATATTCAATCCCGCGCTTGCCGGTAGAGCTTTTCTCTTAGCTTCATGGCCTGTTGAAATGACCACGTTATGGCATAAATTCCCCGGTGGTTATGTTATAACCCAGAATCCAATATTTGACCCATCCATGCCACAACAGCTTGTTGACAGTATCAGTGGCGCCACTCCACTTGGCGCTTTGAAAGAAGGACCAAAAGTTTTATATGAACTATCGCTACAATCACAGCCGTTGTACCACTTTCTTTTTTCAAAAGCTATGATCAAGTCTCTGTTTATTGGAAACATTGGCGGCTGCATTGGCGAAACATCAGCATTGCTGTTATTAGTTGGAGCGCTGCTTCTTTTATGGAAGCGCATCATCACCTGGCATATACCGGTATCATATATAGCAACTGTTGCACTCATTATGGGAATATATTATTATTTCTTAGGTGTTCCCAATCTTCACTATGCCATACTTTTCCATATACTATCGGGCGGACTAATTTTAGGTGCCTTTTTCATGGCAACGGATATGGTTACCTCTCCAGTGACAAAAAGTGGTATGATTATCTTTGGCATAGGATGTGGCATATTGGCTTCGGTCATACGTCTGTGGGGCGGATACCCTGAAGGTGTGTCATATTCAATTTTGCTTATGAATGCGGTAACACCATTAATTGACAGGCTAACACGTCCCAAAGTATTTGGTACGCGATAGTAACCGATTATAAATTTTCTGGGAATTACCTATTTTGAGGAGCATTTTTACACTGTTATTATATTTAATAGATTTACACTGTCATTTCGATGAACGTAGTATTTTTTACACTGTCATTTCAATGAACATAGTATTTTTTACACTGTCATTTCGAAGGAGCGAAGCGACTGAGAAATCTTAAAGACGGAAACAAAGATTTCTCGCTGCGCTCGAAATGACAATAAAAAATGCTCGAAATGACAATTACGATGTTATAAATGACAATGATCAAATCATACTTTCAGAAGCGAGGAACAGTTATTACATGAAACCTGCTGATATCGTAAAGGCTACGATTATAATAAGTGTTATCGGATTTATATCTGCTTTTTCATTATCATTCATGAAAAAGATTACGCAGGAGCCAATTGCAAAACAGGAACAAGAAAAGAAACTGGCAGCTCTTGCGCTTGTTTTGCCTGGTTATACAGTACAGCAGGAAAAAACAGTGACCGTTGATGGCACATCCTTTACCTACTGGATAGCAACAAAAGAGGAAAACAGGATAGTAAAAAAAGCATGGGCATTTTTAGCTGACAAAAAAGGATACAGTGGGCCAGTGCAATCAATTGTTGGTGTTGATGAATCAAATACAATTCTGGGGTTTACTATACTATCGCAGAATGAAACGCCAGGGCTTGGTGCACGCTGTGTTGAGGTTGCGTCCAATGAAACATTTATTGACCATTTTATAACTAAAAGTGTTACCAGTAAAGAAGAAGTATCGTGGTTTCAAAAGCAATTTATTGGTTTGAATGCTGGCAAGCCCATCGCTATTCAAAAAAAGGGCGACTGGCACAAGGAAATGAAAGATGAATTATTGCAGCATAATGCTGTTACTGCAATAACTGGGGCCACAATCACCACTAAAGCAGTTACCCAGAGTATTGAAGAAGGTATACAGAAATTACATAAAGCTTTAACACTGCAAGAGGTACAATAATGGATTACTTCAAGGAATTTTTTAAAGGAGTATGGCAAAAAAATCCAATCCTGGTATTAGGGATAGGCATGTGTCCAACACTTGCAGTAACCACATCTGCATCAAATGCTGTCTGGATGACCATAGCAACGACATTTGTATTACTGGGTTCCAATATCCTTGTATCAGCCATACGTACCATTGTTCCTTCACATGTTCGAATACCAATTTTCATCACCATTATAGCCAGTTTTGTAATCATTGTTGAATTAACACTCAAGGCATTCCAGCCTGACGTATACAAAGCCCTTGGCATATTTATACCCCTCATTGTTGTGAATTGTATTATTCTGGGAAGAGCTGAAGAGTTTGCATCAAAGAATTCAGTTATATCATCCATTCTTGATGCATTAGGAATGGGCTTGGGTTTTGGTTTAACCCTTTTTATACTTGCAACAATACGTGAGGTGTTAGGAGCAAATAAGCTTTTTGGATATGTGTTAATTCCTGGCATGAAACCAGCAATTCTCATGATACTTGCACCCGGTGCATTTTTCACCCTGGGACTGCTCCTTTGGGCTATGAATGTTATAAAAGCACGGAAAGCACTTTTTAAACGTACTGAATAAAAGTACAGGCGAGGTAATGTCGTTATGGAAATTAAGATACTTTTTACTATACTAATCAGCACTATCTTTATTAACAACTATGTCCTTTCAAGGATATTAGGCCTATGCCCTTATTTAGGTGTTTCTAAAAAATTGGATTCGGCCATTGGTATGGGATTAGCTGTTATCTTTGTTATGACGATGGCTTCTTTCTTTACTTTTATAATTTATAAATTTGTTCTCATACCTTTTCACATTGAATATTTACGAACTATTGCGTTTATTATCGTTATAGCTTCTCTTGTACAGCTTGTTGAAATGGTTATTGAAAAGATATCCCCTGCCCTGTATCAGGCGCTTGGAATTTTTTTACCACTTATTACAACCAATTGTGCTGTGTTAGGTGTAGCTGTTCTTAATATAGATTCGGGCTTTATTACTCAAGAGTTTGGTCTTCTTAATTCTGTAGTGCAGGGTTTTGGCGCAGGCGTTGGTTTCACGCTTGCCCTGCTGCTTATGGCTGGCATTCGTGAACGCCTTGAAATTGCCATGATCCCGGAAAACCTTAAAGGTCTGCCCATTACGTTTATTACCGCTGGCCTTATGGCAATGGCATTTTTGGGTTTTTCAGGTATGAAAATTTTTTAATAAAGCGATAGTTTATGGAAATTTATTCCCCTAAAGTTACACTACTTGCTATAACACCCAATGCCGAAAAGCTCATTGAGGAAGCAGGTCGTACATGCTATCTGTCACTTGACAGAATTACTGAAGGCAGCGAAGCGAACTTTATACGTCGCTGCATCATAAACGGACACCACTCAATACTGGAACATGCATCAGCATCATTCAGGGTGCTGGGGGCTTCCCGTGCATTCACCCATCAGATGGTACGCCACAGGCTTGCAAGTTTTTCACAGCAATCGCAGCGCTACGTGAACGAAGAAGAATTTAATTTTATCATTCCACCATCAATCGCAGCAAATAATGAAGCAAAAGCCATCTTTACTGATTTCATGGAACAGGCACGCATCACCTACAAAAAGTTGCGCGAATTAAGTATAAAAAAAGAAGATGCACGTTTTGTGCTTCCCAATGCGTTAGAAAGCCAGATTGTCATTTCAGCTAATTTCAGGGAATGGCGACATATCTTTTCACTGCGTTTGGAAAAGGCAGCACAGTGGGAAATACGAAGCGTATGCATGCAGATGCTTAAAATTCTACAAGATGCAGCACCATCAGTTTTTGGTGATTTCATTATTGATGAATCAACATGTACTGCAAAATCTGATCTTATCAAATAACAATATCAGCTTTCTGTAAATGAAAATCAAAGTGCATTACTCCATCTTCAAAACGCTGAGTAAAGGGCACACCACACTTTTCAAAAACTTTCATCATCTTATCATTTTGCGGTAATACATTTGCTGATATTTTTTCAATATTTCGTTCTTTTGCAATTTTCATCAAATATCGTGCCATAAATGTGGCTATACCCTTGCCCTGAAACTCCTCATCAACTATAAAAGCCATCTCATATGTCTTTTCATTTTCATCATATCCATAGCGTGCTTCAGCTATAATCCGTTCATTGCCAGCATGCTGAATTATGCCAACTATCGACAATATCCGGTCATAATCAATATTGACATACGACTGCATCTGTTTATGCGGCATGGTCCGTATACGCGCAAAATACCGCAGATATTTTGACTCATCTGAAAACTGATAAAAAAGCCTTCGCATCATATCTTCATCAGATGGCTTTATGGGCCTAAACTTAACCAAAAGGCCATCCTTGAATGTTTTCATTGTTTCAAGCGTCACAGGATAGTTTATAATATTTTCAATTACATATATCTGGTCGGGATACACCAGGCCTGCTTCCTTTGCCTGATTAAGCAAATCAAGCCTGTGATTGGGATGGGCAATGTCTATGAGCGCCAGTGCCCGCTCACGAATTGATTTACCAAAAAGGTTTGCCACACCATATTCGGTTACTACATACCGGGTAACACCTAAGGTTGATCGCACCTGTTCGGTTTCTGTGTGTCGTATTACTATGTTACTATCGCCATGCTGATCAATAGAACGCAACGCCACTATTGCTTTACCCCCACGGGAAAAAGCTGCACCAACGGCAAAATTCAGCTTGCTTTCATAACCGGACAATAAATTATCACCTGAGTAAAATACTACTGACTCACCAGACAGATCAATCTTCTTAACATTCATGACACTTACCAGCTTAGGAATGCGCTGCACAACGGTTGGATACAGAAGGCGCATGAGTGGTAAAAACTCAAACATGGGATTTCGGTCTACATAGTCATACAGCATCCGGGTGCCATAACAATAGCTTAAGGTCACTGGAGCAAGATTTCGTATGCCCCGGTCAACTTTAATGGCACCAGAATCAATTAGATCAATAACCCAATCAGATACTACATGACTATACACTTTAAGCTCGCGCTTATTATGCAGGTGTTTGGCAATTGCATCAAATTGCCGTCCAACATGTAATGCTATCACCGAACCATCATCAATAAGATTGGCAACATGCCATCCAATCTTATCCATAATTTCATCATAGCGCTTATATTCTCTTTCAATCAGGGGGGCTTTGCTTTCAATGATATAATCTATGGCGTCAATATGCACAGCAGTATCACCCATGGTAACGGGAACATACGGGTTGACTTCAGCTATTACGGTTTTTGCATTTGCAATCACTATATTGGCAACATCTATCGCAATGCCCAAACTCATAAACCCCCTGTGATCAGGAGGCGAAACCTGTATAATAGCAACATCCACGCCAATGGCACCAGTGGAAAAAATAAATGGGATTTCCACTAAATGTGCAGGTACAAAATCTGCCTTGCCTTGCTCAATATCTTTGCTAATACTTTCACCAGTATTGAATGTCTTCAGTCGGAATTTATAAAGATTACTATCGGTTTTGAGGTAATTACCCAGTGTGATAAGATGTATTATCTCTAAGTCCTGCAGGCTGGTTGCATCTGATGTCATCATCTGCTCAACAGTATACACTGGCATTGCGGGGCCACTGCTTAAAAAAACACGGGAACCTGGTTTTATAATTTCACATAGTTTCTGGAAATCAATCTTCTTTGACTGGTATACATCATTATATGTTTTTTTTATTTGCATTGTATGTTCCTTTTTGCAGTGTATTATTGATAGGCCATACATTCTATACTACTGCTTATTATTCTACATTATTATATAATTTTAGTCAATTATTTACACAACTACTTTGATTAATCATAAAGGTCAGATTAACCATACGGTAATTATAACACCATAAATATGCAATACAATATTTTATGCTTTTTATCATTTATGCAGCTTGTATACTGAATTTTGAAAACTTAATTATATACTTGTATATTATAGTAAAATTTTTTCATATATACCATGACATTTCATTCTATCCTTCCCTATGCGATACTTAAAGGTGCATTTAGTTTATCTGCAAAAGCAGTTTTTTTTCTTACTATGTAATACACTTATATTTGTTGTGCACTGTACAAGTACCTGCATTACCTATTTTTATATTGTGTTATCCAATTTTTTTTATTGAAATTTATTATAATCTAATAATAGTATGATTGCTGTATAAATACTTTGGAGGAAATATATGAATATAGAAACAACCACCTGTATTGCCTATGAACACTTAGAGCTTTTTCAATCATATGCTGCTATGCACAAACTATCGCTTCATACGTTTATTATAAATTTCATAAACTATGTGTTTTCGTATAAACATATCCCGGTGAAAAGCTATTCACGATTGAGATATAGAAAGCGGTATCAAACGTGGAAACGCGTACATCTGTATTTGTATGAGAATGAGTATGAGTTTGTGATGGATGTGCGCAAAGTCTGTAAGATGTCTTTTGCTAAGGTTATAGCCTATTGTGTGGAGAATTATCTTTATGATTATCTTGCCGCATTAGAAAGTGAAGATAATACCGATAACTATCGCTTTAGTGGCTACACATTTTCATTTTATCTTGAAGAAGGCATCCCGTGTTGTCAATTTTACTGGGGACCACCCCCAGAATTGGTGAAACTTGCCACTCAATAGCAGTCAAAACTTATATAAATAGCCCAATAGATACCATACATATACTTTTACATTGTTAAAAGTCTATCAGTCTATTAGCTTCTACACTTTCTTTATTAATATATCACTTGCACTACAACTTAAGACACAAATATACCATTTGAGGATAGTAACAAATCTATAAAACATCACAGCAACTTTATATAATGCTTGACATTTTATATAATCATGATTTTTTAATTTTTCTTACTATTAAGAAACGGTAAGTTTTTATGAAACCTTACTCAATTCTTTTTTTAATATTATCTTTTACTACTATTTTTTTCATTTACTCATTCAGCATATCGAAAGCTTCTGATAGTCAAGAAATTAACCATAAAAATTGGATGCATCATCCTGATATTAAAAAAATTAGGTTGATATATGAAGAAGTTGAATCAAAAATAAAAAATAAAAATTTAAAAATATTAAAGAAATCATTTGACTACATCCAACCATACAAACCAACCCAAAAGATTATATATTACGATAATAACAATACCGTGCGCAAATATATTGAAGAAGCAGGCTCGGAAGATTCAAGCCTTACATTCAATTATTATTATGACCATAATAAGATTCTTCGATTTGTGTTCATAACAGGAGGAGCAGTTAACGGAACAAAACTTGAACACCGTATCTATTTTGATGATAACGCTAAAAAGATATGGGAAATACAAAAATTTACTCACGGACCTGGTTATACATTCCCCAAAGTATGGCCTGCAGATGAGTTAATTTTTGATCCCTGGAAAAGGTTTAGCGAAAACGTTGAGTGATTCAAACACCAAATTTTTAAGATAGTTGAAGTGTATAGCCTATTGCCAGAGTTGGCAGAGATTTAAGTATTGAAAGCCTTATTTTAAATTAACGTTTGATTAAGCTAATACATAATGAATCTTAATTATCTGGAGGATATAAATGAAATATATGGAATATGTAGGTGCTTTTTTAATTATTATATCCGTCCTGATTGGCATAATTTCTTATCAGGGTTATAAGATTAATAATTTTAAGAAAATGGGAATTACTGCTCAGGCTAAGATATACAAAAAATACCAAAAAGAAAGTTCAGAACCATGGGGCATTAGAAGCATTAAAGATTCTCCCCGCTATAAATTTATTAGAAAGACCAACTATTTCTGTGATGTTTCTATGTTTCATGGAAGCGATAATAACCAAAGTGGCTTTATGTTTATTACTGCCTCATTGCAGATAAGCAAGCAAACTCTTTCAAAAATTAAAAAAGGAAGCAAAGTTGAAATTATATATCTACCCGATAATCCGGATTCATCGGCATTAGTGTATAATGATTATAAAAATAATTTTTATAGTTTAGATGATAGTGCAATTACACTTAATCACAAAAACGGTAAAAAGTAAAATCCAGTTTAAAATCAACTCGACTCTGCAACTAGTAGTGCTAAGTTAATGTTCACGTCATATTCAGTTGCAGGATTGGGGAAGTTTACCACTGCAACAATACCACTTGATAAATCGATATATGATTCTCTAAAAGTTGGCGACTCAATAGAAGTGGTATATCTGCCAGAGGATCCACAAAATTCAGTGATTGCAAAAAAAATGCTTGATAGTCTTATATATTTACCTCCATACCTTGGTATTGCTTTGGTGGCTCTATGCTTTGTGGTAGGAATAATTCTATTAAATATTAAAAAACCTCTTCCCTACTAAATAGATATGGAAATTTATGAGAAAGGGGTTGTCTCAAAAGACATCTTCTGCAATAACTTTTGCCATACTGTCATTGCGAGGAACGAAGTGACGAAGCAATCTTGTCTTCTGTGGTATTTAGATTGCTTCACTTCGACATGCTCAGTGCAAGCGCTACGCTCGCAATGACTTTGCACCCGCGTCATTGAGAACTCCACGGATTGATTTGGGACACCCCCATTTTGTTGCAATTGCGTCTTTTTTTACTTAAGGAATATGCCCCATTGAAATTGCCGAGGGAATGACGCCTGCTTATATTGCACAGGTCGTAAAACCATTTCTGGAAGCGCGATGATGTTTTACGATGTATCAAAGGTGCGCATTTATGTGCGTCCGGGAAAGACGGATTTTCTAAAAAAAGCCTCAACGACCCTGCAGGTGGGGTTAATATAATTAGAGGGCATTCTAAAATTTGGGAAAAGACTTATGACAGCCGCTCAAGGTGTTTTCTTATAACAGCATTTTGTTTCTCTTCAAACGATTCATAATCAAAAAGCCACTTACCAAAATTATCTTCCCTGAAAAGCTGTATTACATCTTCACAAAAAGGGTATAATTTTTCTGATAGATCTTTTAATTGCTCTTCTTCACTTTTTGAAGCGCGGACTTTAGAAAATATATGAGCAGTGTCAACAGAAGTTCTAGTTATGAAATCTATTATGGCACTTGCGTAATACCAATACCGGTATCCATTAATTACATCTTCCCATCCAATAGGCGACGATAAAGTACCAAAAAGGATATTTACCTCACCCTGCGAGCTATAGAACTTAATGCGGCAATCCTTAGATTCAATTATCACTAAACAATGTTCGCCGCCTCTGGCTGATGAGCTATGTACCACATCAAATTTATATTCTTTGAATAAATATTTGAAATGCTTTTTTATTAATTTTATAAAATCCCTGCATTCACCATTTAATAACATAATGCTTTCCGCGTTTTGTTAGTTAAATCGATATGTTTATGCCATAAAATCTTATTGCCAAATCTTTTTTTTACAATCTTTCCACTATTGCCTTATATTTATTAGACACAAACCCAGTAAAAATTTCATCTACCATACATAAAATACTGATAAATAAATCCTTTAGTCAAAAGTATTTATTTAATATTTTATAATCAGAGTAACATCTTCAAATTGTTTTTTCCATTCAGAAATTGTTTTTGGCAATTTGTTTTTGAACTTGGCATCTGAGCTCACATAATAAATTTTATCCTCTTCAAGCCATGCAATGTAGAAGTGTTTGCCAGGTGTAAACATAACAATAGCAGCCATATCATCACACATCCCGGCAACACAACCCTCAATTACCGTAGCATTAAAATTATCAAGGCACTTTTGATGTGATATCACATGCAAGCGATATACAAAGGAAGTATAAGATTTCCCAAGTGTATTTTTAATCTTTTTTATTAGCAAACTGTCATGTATAATATTTTTTAGCCTTTCATCTGCAAGCTCTTCTTCAGGAATTATTTTTGATGTAAAATTTCCATCAAACACCACCCCTGCTCCACCATAATATCCTTCACAGTTCTTTGTTGTAACTACAATACCATGAGCAGTAAGTTTAAAGTGGATTTCTCTGTCATCATCAGAATCCAGAATGCATATAGCAGTATTATCTTTTAGCACTGCATTGCCTTCTATTACACCAGTATGGGCACCAGAATATGCTGTTAATACAAAATGAAAAGAATCCTGTGTTACCACACTAATTACAAGCTCAGCATTATCTACTAGACTATTCCTGTACCAGGTTCCTTCCCAGCTATTATCTGATGCCCCTATGATACTTAAAAAAAATAATAGAATATACTTAATAGTCATCTAACAGCCTTTTTAATAATTAAAAAACAATTTGATACTATTAAACCGTGCATTAACACATTGGACTCCAGAATCTGTTGTTAATCAAGAAATCCTTAAATGACATCTTTGCAGGTTTTCCTTTTTTACTTTTAATTGAAAACCTTCCATCTTGCTTTGACCAGCCCAACACTACCTCAGTAGATTCAAGACTCTGGTATAAAGTATATATATTCCATAATTCATTTAATGCTTTCTGCAAATCATTTTGCGATTTAAAACGACTTTCATCATTACCTATAGCATCCATAACTGCATTTTTATCTTTTGCAGAAATTTTATTAAAATTACCCTTCATTATATGATCAAGAGTAGCTGGATCCTTCATTGATCTTGCTATATCAGCTATCCTATAAAGAGATGTACAATTTTTTGCACCTTCTTTTTCCCTGTATTCAAAACACAGTAAACCGTTGCCGTCAGGTCGCAATCCAAAAGGAACCAGTTCAATTGTTACTTTAGTATCTGTACCATAGCGGGGAATTTCAAAATTAAGGAAAAAAACGGGATAATTTATTTTTCCCTGTACCGGTTGGGAAATGAATGTATGTATACCAAAATCTTTTGGCATTAAATCATTTAAATTTTTATTTGATGAAATCTTTTTTTCCCAGCTGCATTTGTATGAATCTGACTGTAAAAATATATATTCACCAGCACTGTTGACGTAGGCTCCCACCGTTGAAGTACACGAGCATCCACACTCAGGCCAGCTTCCTGAAATTTGGAGATAGCCATTTTTGGAATCATCTATAACATTACCATCAGGCTTCCCATCACCATTCTCATCCACAAAATTAGAATAGCATTTTTTTGCTCTTTCCCATAACATCTGGCTTAATGATTTTTTTGCCTGCCCGGCTCCTGAAACAGGAATAAAGGTCAGCACTATCAAAAGCAAAAACATCCATTTTGCAGCCTCAACCCCTTTTTTTGCATACATTCTTGTAGTATTCATTATATACCTCCAAAATATTATAGTATGCTGAAATAGTTTCAGCACATTTGCACTATATTTATATCTAACAATATAAAACCACAGCACCTGCTTAACTGTAGATAGCTCATTGATGCAATTATACAAATGTATGGTAATTGTTTAAACACTAAGCGATAGATAGTATTGGTACACAAAATCTCTTAAAAAAGCGTCTTTGGAAAATATAAAAAATAAATGGTAATTGTCAATACAATTATTGTTAACATCTATTATCATTTGATAGATTGTTTGTTTATATATTACACTATTTTACTTGACTTTTATAATTGAAGGCATTAATGCTTATGCATCTTCATAAATTTTTTATAGTTTAAGGAGGTTTTAACTATGAAAAAAGTCATTTTCATTTTTATTCTTGTTTTTTGTATGTCAGTAACGCTTTATGCTGCAGACCTGGTTAACAAAGATTCAAAAAAATATACTATTGAAGTTACCACATATGGTACTCTCAATACTTCTATTGGAAGCAATACAACACTGATGGGTGGTGCACCAGATGGTGCAACAATTAAGATAAAAGAAACAGGCTCAACAATTAAAGTAAATGGCAGTAAACCAGTTATCATAAAAGATGGGAAATTGTCTCAATAAAATCTTGTAGGCTACATCTTATTTTATAACTTCAAAAACACTGGTTATTATAATTAAACCAGTGTTTTTTGTCTGTACATAAAAAGTCGCAAATTATAAAATAGAAAGCCAATTTCGTACACAAAGTATATTTTTATTAAGTGATAGCGATGATTTCTATAATAAACATACAAATTCATTCTGCTATTTGGATTCATAATACTACCCAACAAATTCCATGAAAATTACATTCTGTTATTTCTACGAATACATTAACTTCTATTATTTCGACAAACATGAGCTCTTTTCATTTCGACTTTATTTTGCCGATTATATCATTTCGACAAGTAAAGTGAGGAGAAATCGTAAAGTAGTGAGTAAAGATTTGTCACTGTGCTTAAAATGACACGCTATTTGTCTTTTAAACGAGGGAAGCAAGAAGAAATCCTACACTATGAAGTAAAGATATTTCGTTATATCTAAAATAACACGATGGTACACTCAAAATATAATAATGCTATGCTCAAAATAATCGGAAGCAGTTAATATACATCACATTTAAATGAAAATAAAAGATTCGCACAAAACTAATTTGTTAATAAAATCCTCATTATAAATACAAAGGCAAGTGATGTATCGTACCAGTAAAATGTCCCAATTATTTACACAGTAAACACCGTTATTTAATGGTTATTATTTCTCACTTACATGTCATACAAATATATTTTTACTGTAACAAAAATTTAATTATTGACACAATAGCACATATGCGTTTACATTAGTCTGGTAAGACTTGAATATAAACAGGGGTACCCACATGGAAATCAACCTTAACAATAAGGGAAATCTGGTCGAGGTTAAAGTTAAAGGCGATATTGAGATGATGTCCATCAAAGAGTTTAAAGAAAAACTCCTTGCAGTTGGCGAAGACAATGATGTGGATATAGCACTTGACCTGTCTGAGGTTGATTATATCGATTCCTCAGGTGTTGGCGTCCTTATCAGCCTGAATAAAATACAGAAGAAAAAAGGCAAAAAACTGGAACTCATCAATGTCAGCCCAAAAGTTCTTAATGTATTAAAATTAAGCTCACTTGCTGAAGTTTTTAATTTATAATTGGCGATAGTTCCTGATACCAGTTCCTTTATATGCATAATCTCACAGCTTACAGAACAGGCATTGGCTTTGATGCTCACCAACTTGTCAAGGGCAGGAAGCTTATTATTGGTGGTGTGCATATACCGTATGAATATGGCTTGCTTGGCCACTCAGATGCCGATGTTTTAACCCATGCAATTATTGACGCATTGCTTGGTGCAGGCAACTTAGGCGATATTGGCACACTCTATCCCGACACCAGCAATCAGTATAAAGATAAATACAGCATTGAAATGCTAAAAGACACCTATCAGCTTTTAACCAAGCATGATATTGAAATTATAAATATTGATGCAGTGATACTATGCCAAAAACCTAAAATTGCACCCTATTCAGGCCAGATGAAAGAAATAATTTCAGCTGCCTGCGGCAACCTGCCTGTATCATCCATATCAATAAAAGGTAAAACTACCGAAGGAATGGGATTCACTGGAACAGGTGAAGGCATAGCTGCACTGGCAACATGCCTGGTGTTTTTTAAAGAATAATGTACAAAAACGTAAATCCCACCGGATAACGATATCCAAAAAATCACAAATACAGGTTGACAGCTAACAACAAATTTATATTGATAGTTCATTCAAATGGACATGCGTCTAATGTCATTTTAACAATTGCACGTATAGTCACTGAATGTTTTTACAAGAAACGTAAATTAACATCTTTGTCATTCTGACTACAATGAAATTGTAAAAAAAAGAATAAATATTTTTACAACACAGGAGCACTGCTATGATAAAAAACGATATTGAACTGCTAAAACGAGGTGTTGAAGAAATTATCCCTCTGGATGAATTTGAAAAAAAAATTGAACGATCACAAAAAGAAAACAAACCACTCATTATAAAAGCAGGCTTTGACCCAACTGCACCGGATATTCACTTAGGACATACCGTGTTGTTGCGCAAAATGCGCCATTTCCAGCAAATGGGGCATACAGTTATTTTCCTCATTGGCGATTTTACCGCCATGATAGGGGACCCTTCTGGAAAATCCCAGACTCGTAAAAGGCTGACTCGTGAAGAAGTTTTGAGCAATGCTGAAACCTATAAAAAGCAGGTTTTCAAAATCCTTGATCCTGAAAAAACCATCGTTGATTTTAACTCACGCTGGTGCATACCCATGAGTTTTGCTGATGTTCTTGATCTTGCATCACGGTATAACGTTGCTCGAATGTTAGAGCGTGATGATTTTGCTAAACGCTATAAAGATGGTGTGCCTATTTCCATATTGGAATTTTTGTATCCTTTAATTCAGGGCTATGATTCCGTGGCACTGAAAGCAGATATTGAATTAGGTGGTACTGATCAAAAATTTAACCTGCTGGTTGGTCGAGACCTTCAGCGTGAATATGGACAGGAGCCACAGGTTATCATGACCTTACCGTTACTGGTGGGCCTTGATGGTGTTCAGAAGATGAGTAAATCGCTTAATAATTATATTGGCATAGATGAAGATCCACAACAGATTTTTGGGAAGGTCATGTCAATATCTGACGATCTCATGTTTTTATATTATGAGCTTGTCACTGACGTTCCACGAACTGAAATTGAAAGCTACAAAAAAGGGATACAGGATGGTTCAGTGCATCCCAAAGATGTAAAGGTGAGGCTGGCAAAGGAAATATGCGCACAGTTTTATAATGAAGAGATAGCCCAAAAGGCAAAGATGGAATTTGACAAAATATTTGTACAAAAAGACCTGCCATCAGAGATGCCCGAGTTTAAAGTACCTGAATCCGAGAAAAAGAACAATACAATATGGATTGTGAAGTTACTGGTTTTGGCTGGCATGGCAAAAACAAATGGTGAAGCACGCAGACTTATTGAAGGCGGTGGAGTGTATATTGATGGCAATAAGGTAGAAAATCCTGATGCCGAAATTCCCTGCAGTGCATCTTTTATTATTAAAGTTGGGAAACGCCGTTTTGTTAAAATACTTCCGTAACTTTTTTCCCGTTTCTACACTAATTTTTTTAGTAACTTAAATCTACAAACTATGTCAGAATATAGTGATAATGAACTTATAGACAGGGTAATTGCAGGTGACACTGATGCATTTGCTGATATCATTACACGATACCAGAACAAAATTTTCAGGTATGTGTATACACGTGTATATGACTATGATGAGGCATGTGATATGACTCAGGATATATTCCTTATTACCATGGAATCGTTAAAAACATTCCGGAAAGAATCTCAATTTTCAACTTGGCTTTTTAGCATAGCTGTTAATTACTGTAAAAATCACCGAAGAAAAAACAGGCATAAAGTATATTCAATACACTCAACTCAGGATGAAACGGAAATACAAATTCCTGATATTCGCCAAAACCAGGAAGAACTTGTCATAACAAATGAATTATTGCAGATAATGCTTGAGGAAATCCATAGATTACCAGATGACTACCGGGATATCCTTGTTTTAAGAGATATAGAAGGTGAATCATACTCAGCAATTGCGCAAGCGTTACATTTAACTTTGGCCAATGTTAAAGTTCGTATCCACCGTGGGCGTGAGATGTTAAAAACTCGTTTGCAGCAAAGGGGGCTTTTATGAATCATATACCCGTTCATAAGCTTTCTGAATATATCGATGGCATTCTTGATGCCCAGGAAAAAGATGCCATTACATCACATATAAAAGAGTGCCCTGAATGCAAGCAAAACCTTCTGCAACTTCAGAAGATGATTGTTATGCTGTCATCCCTTAAAACGCTATCCATGCCTGCAACATTTGCAACTAATACTCTGGCACGGGCTAAAAAGCAGTATTATCATAAACGGTATTACCGTTCATTGCGTGGCTCATTTTTTGCAGCTGCTATTATGCTTATAGCTATAATAACCATGCTACCGGACTCAATCAAACATGATCAATTCATAAATCACATTACACAGAATACCCATAACACTACCAGATTAGATTGCATCATCCCAACCAACATGGACCTGAATACTGCAATGATGGTTATACAGCAACATAATGCACGGGTGCTGGATTACTCAAACTCATATGTTATTGTGGAATCTGATGTGAACAGTTTTTCATCAATACGGCAAATCATAAATAATTATGAGAGCTATCGCCACAATACAATATCCAATGTGGGTATTACTTATATGTCACAACAGGGAAAAACTTATCCCGAATTATCACATGCCAACAAAAAGAAGTTTCTTTTCCGATTGCAGCTTCGCTAAAAATATATTTACTACCTTTTAGTTTGTAATGCCTTAATAGCGTTTATAAAGTCATCATAAAAATCAGTTAAAAGATCGCCCTTACGTAATTGCCTGAACTGTGGCACTTTACCCTGTTGTATTTCCTTGCAATATTGTCGCATTACATAAACAGGGCCTGCTATTCTATGGGTTAGATACACTCCATAAACAAAAAGCAACACTGCCTGGAATATTGTTATCCCAATAGCGCTATATAAAAGAATAAGATTATTATTTTTAATTGATTGTAGTATGCCTAAATTTTCCCTGAATGTTTTTTCACCAGCAACTACTATCTGATTTTCCTTATCCATTAGAGCTGGTGTTGTCATAAACATTTCTATGAGGTTTTCCTGATTAGCTGATATCTGATTAATATAATTGCTATTCTGAAAAACAAAAAACAATAGCACCAGTGAAAAACAGGTTAGCAGTATAATTGGTATAATAAGTATTTTTGTAGCGATAGTAACCTGAATAGACCTATCAATGAGGTAATGTTTTCGTTGCTTCAACATATCTTATTCCTCTACATTAATTATTTTGTATATGCCTGAATACAATAATAGATACTATCTTCATTATGTGTCAGTACTATACACGATAAATTGCATTACGTCAACTACGTTTTTAGTTTTACTAATAAAACTTGACAATCAAGTAATTATAATGGTAGTATTGGCACCAAAGGTACAATTTTGTTCTAACAATATCGGTAAGAATAGTTATGAAGCAGTACATATCCCATGCCAAATTTTAATTGGGAGGAATATCTCCATGATTACCTTGAGTTTAATTGGTTCATTATTGTCATCGTTTATGCTGCTATTTACTATTTTTTACGGACTATATAAAAACTATCATGACAGAGTATTGCGATATTATTCATATTTTGGCTTATGTGCGTTTGGCATACTTTTTACCATGTTTTTGACATATGCATTTCCCAATGACCTTGATTTAACATTAGTAAATAAAATTACTCAGGCATCGACGGTGTTAACCTTTTCAGCACTTTTTGTACTATCCTTAATATTCCCAAAAACCGAAAAACAGGTCCCGTTTCTGGTAATTGCAATTATTCTTGTTCCTGCATACATCATTGCCTACATAGCAGTTTTTACTGATATGAATATCACTGCAGCATATTTTAAAGATGGAAAATTAGTTCGTGAATTCAGATTTTTTTACACTGTATATTTATCTATAGCATTTGTATATGTTCTTTTAGGAGTTATTAATTTCATCCGTAAATATATAACCACAAAAGTTGAACTGTATCGCAAGCAGATGCGTTTTGTATTTATTGGTACCGGTATAGCAATGACTTTTGCTGCTGTTTTTTCCATCATTATGCCACGATTCTTTGGTTATGTTGATCTCTATGTTTTAGGTCCATCACTGGCAACCTTTATTGGAGTATCATCCCTTTTTTACGCAGTTATTTCATATCAGATGATGGATATCAGGACCGCTATACATAAAACAACCATGTATACTGTTATTTCCACTGCTATATTTCTACCAATGTTTGCACTGGTTTATATTTACGATATTAACATATTAGGATTAAAAACGATACCTCTCTATATTATAGCATTTATCATAGTTGTTATGTTTATGGCTCTTTCACGATATATTCAACCGATAATCGATAAAGCCTTTAAACGTAAGCACTATGAATTGCAGGAATATCTGGATACATTTGTTAAAGAAATAAGTTCTATACGAGACATAGATGAATTGATAAAAAAAACAGTTTCAACTATACATAATACGTTTTATCTAAAATCAACATATTTTTTGCTGTACAATAATGATGTCCGGAGCTATCAGCTTGAATACTCAATGGGAGAAGCCCCTGTTTCACCTTCCATCAACCGTTTATCACCTATAGTCCGCTGGTTTAACAGAAACCAGCGGATAGTAACCCTGGATAACGTTTATATGGATGAAACCTCATTTATTGATGTACGGGATGAATTCATTCAATATTTTACAACCAATAATATTGTAATCATGATTCCTATTTACCATCGCCGTGTTTTAACTGGCATTCTATGCTTGGGTGAAAAAGATACGCTTGCAGCATACAAACCTGATGAGATTGAACTATTATCGTTCTTATCCAATGAAACCAATATTAACCTTTCTCATGCAATAACATATCAGGAAGCAAAAAAAGAACAGATGCTGCAGCGCACCATCACCATTTCAAGTGACCTTTTAGCAAAAGCTGTTCCCAAAGCTTTGCCCAATATTACGGGCATAAAATTTGGTGCTTTTTATATCCCACGGCAGGGTGGAGGTATTGATTACTTTGATTTCATCCGCCCGGGCCTGCAGGGAATAGGCACTATCGCCACCGACATTGCCGGCATTGGTATGCAGAGCGCATTATATTCTGTTATCATGAGGTCTGCTTTCCACACCAGCCTCAGTGATGCTCATTCATCATATAGCGTCATCCAGAAACTTAACCGCGTTATTCATAACTATTCCCAGGGTAAAGGTATATTAATTACAGCCTATTACTATTATATTGATGTTCGTAATATGCGGCTTATATACACAAATGCGGGATTTCCACCAATGGAATTATACCGTGTAGAAAAAAGTGACTTTTCATCACTGGATACAGAAGGAATACCACTGGGATATGACCCAACCTTCAATTATGGCATGGGCCGAACCAACATACTCAGAGGAGATATTGGCATATTATATTCCAAAGCATTAATTACATCTAAGAATTCCCGTGGTGAACAATTTACGTTAGATCATGTACGGACTATAATAAAAGAAAATCGTATGAAAATGCCTTCCGACATTGCAACCATAATACAGGATGAGTTCAAGGCCTTTATGGGGATAAGCTCTCCTGAATCAGATATTGTGGTAATTATTTTTAAATCATATTAAGTGCAACTATAACGATTCAACAAGTATCCTCAATCCTTCTTCAACTGTATAGCCGGGTGTAAATCCTAATTCTCTGATTATTTTTGAAGGATCGGTTACTGATTCTTTTATATCCCCTGCACGTGCTTCAGCGTAATTAACTTTGATATCTGTATTATATATCTTTTGCAATATGGCTATCAATGTGTTTAAATCGGTAGCCTTTCCATAGCCAACATTATAATAATGAAAACCTGAATGAATTTTTTCCAGTGCCAGCATATTTGCTTGCACTACATCCTTTACAAAAATAAAATCCCGGTATTGCTTCCCATCGCCAAACACCGTGATATCCTTTCCCTGAGCAATTCTACTGGTAAAAATTGAAATAACGCCAGAATACGGTGATGACGGATCCTGCCTGGGGCCAAATACATTGAAGTAGCGCAACGATACAGTTGTTAGATTATACAATTCATTGTATAAGCGTAGATAAACCTCTGAAATATATTTATCAGCACCATACGGCGATTTTGGCAATACCGGTGAATCTTCACGTTTAGGTATTTCAGGATGATCCCCATATATGGCTGCAGAGCAGGCAAATATTACTTTTTTTACGCCATTATTCCTGCTTGCCTCAAGTACATTCAATGTTCCTTTTGCATTTGATTCAAATGTTGCCGGTGGGCATTCAATGGATTTTTGTACCGAGGCAACTGCTGCTTCATGAAATACTGCATCACAACCCTTAACTGCTTTTGAAACTGCTGCATAATCAGCTACATCACCCTTTATTATCTTCAAGCGCAAACCTGGAAAGTTTTTCCCAAAGGAAAGGTTTTCTTTTTTACCCGTTGAAAAATTATCAAATACTATCACTTCATACCCTTTGCGCACACACTCTTCTGCAATATGCGAACCAATAAATCCCGCACCACCGGTAATACAGATTTTCATACTCAAATTCCTCCAGCTATAGAATGTATAATGCTTCCTTTATTATCATACTATGTATTGATAAGAAATTTTGTATTACATTAAACTGAAGGGTGTCCCAAAAGACACCTCTTTGCAATGACTTTTGTTTTCCTGTCATTGCGAGGAACGAAGTGACGAAGCAATCCCATAGTTGCGAGCGCCGCAGGCGCGTGGCAATCTCATCTTCTGCGGCATTGAGATTGCTTCCCTACGACAAGCTCAGGGCAGGCGCTTCGTTCGCAATGACATTGCGCTCACGCCATTGCATGCCCTACAGTTTCTTTTGAGACGGCCCCTTCATCCATCTTTTTTAGAAAATATAAACCTTGCCACTACACTGTACTTTGCTGTCGTTGTACTAGCAACAATGCAATTGTTGTCTGTAATCCTTGTAACGACAAGTATAGTAACTATCGCTTTGTACTCAATACCTTTTTCACACGTTGTACAGTTTATAAGCTACAATACGTGTAATGGGATTGATTTTAATCATAACAATAATTCTTTAGAATTTCAAGAAATTTACAGATTACTCCGGGCAGTTGTAATTTATGCAGTTACTATCGCCCCAAATTTTAAATTTTTATTGATTTTATGCAAAATACCATTATATTGGTTATTGGTATTAACGTTATTATTTGTATTATCTATCAAAGCTTCATTTACAAAGGATACTGCTCTAAATCGTAAAATCTAACCAGGCTATTTTTCAGGATACCTATGAAAACAGAATATGAGTATTGGGACCACAAACCGCGTGAAGAATGCGGTATTTTTGGTATTTATAATCACCCAAAAGCTGCTAACCTTACCTATTTAGGCCTTTACAACCTGCAACACCGGGGACAGGAATCAAGCGGCATTGCATCATCCGATGGCGATCATATTTACCGTTACGCAGGAATGGGTAAGGTTGTGGATGTATTTACTGAAGAACACATCAATAATCTTAAAGGCAATATAGCAATAGGCCACAACCGCTATTCAACCACCGGTTCATCATTTTTGCGCAATGCCCAGCCTTTGCGTGCGCACTCGGTATTGGGTCCAATAGTGCTGGCACACAATGGCAACTTAGTAAATTACGCACAGCTTCGGCGTGCTCTTGAAAAAGAAGGAGCCATTTTCCAGACATCTATCGACAGTGAAGTTATCGTGCATTTAATGGCACGCTCTGGGCTTACTACGTTTATTGATGCACTCATTTATGCACTGAAGGCAATTAAAGGTGCCTATTCACTGCTGGTAATGAATTATAACACCATCTATGCAATCCGTGACCCGTATGGGTTCAGGCCGCTGGTACTTGGCAAACTGGGCAATGCAGTTGTCATAGCTTCAGAAACCTGTGCATTTGACATCATTGATGCAGAATATATACGGGAGATAGAACCCGGCGAGATGATTGAAATATCACCCAATGGCATTAAGTCATACTTCCCGTTTGCAAGTGTTAAAAATTCACTGTGTGTGTTTGAATATATTTATTTTTCACGGCCCGACAGCATCATCTTTGGCCAATCGGTGCACGAGATGCGTCTTCGCATGGGGGCAATGCTTGCAAAACAGGCACCGGTTGATGCTGATATCGTAGTTCCTATTCCCGATTCATCAGTGTGTGCTGCGTTGGGATATTCCCGAGCAAGCGGCATTCCGTATGAGATGGGCATGATACGCAGTCACTACATTGGCCGCACATTTATAGAGCCCGAACAGCGCATCCGCGACTTTGGCGCTAAAATAAAATTCAATGTAGTGCGCTCTGCTGTAGAAGGCAAACGCATTGTTGTTGTGGATGATTCCATTATGCGTGGCACCACCATGCGAAAAATTATCAAGATGTTCCGAAAAGGCGGCGCTAAGGAAATTCACGTGCGCATTTCAGCGCCACCAACACGATTCCCCTGTTTTTACGGTATTGACATCCCCACACGCTCAGAACTCATTGCATCATCGCATACCATTGAGGAAATTCAAAAATACCTGCGTGTGGACTCGCTTGCATACATGACGATTGAAAGTATGTTAAAAGCCTTGGACGTACATCACGGAAAATTTTGCACAGCCTGTTTTGATGGCAATTATCCAGTTGAGTTTCAGGAAGCTGATGATTATCAAAAGTGCCTGTTTGATGACACGGTTGCATGCGGCGATTACTACTAAAAACGCTTGACATAATTGACATAAATTTTTCTTTGTTACGTATACAGGTGACTAGCTCAATTGGTAGAGCAGCGGTCTCCAAAACCGCAGGTTGGGGGTTCGAGCCCCTCGTCACCTGCATTTTTATTTTATGAACCCGCAAATCACCACCATTCAATTTGATGCAAGCACCTTTAGCGCTGATGACACCCTTGTGAAGCTCTTACATGCCTCATCCCATGATAAGCTTTTGCACCAGAGCACCTTTACTAACACTGTATTTCACACTTCATTATCTCACAATTTTGGCGATAGTTCTGGTAAACCAATGCATCAAGAGTCAACCCTTACTAAAAGACTTTTGCAGCTATTTGCACAGACACAAAATAACCTTTTGCCGGTTGCTTTTGTTTGCACTGTAGAACATCATGCACTGCAACTGCCTTTCAATTACAACGATGATTTTCCCCTGCATCCTTTTATTGTCACTTTGGGCATGCAGTTTGAACGCTGGCGTACCACTCTTACAACGCTAAGCGATAGTTACTGTGCACATATCATTGGCATGTGGATTTTACACCGTTGCACACAAAATATTGCAGCAAAGCTTGATCTTGGCGATAGTTACCAGGCAATTTATCCGGGTTGCCAATTACTTCCCATTTCGTATAACAACCTCATCTATTCACTATTTGAAAGCAAGCTACAAAATTATGAAATCACAATGAACGAATATATGTTTACACCATTACATACGGTTGCAGGATTTTTACTGCCACATTCAAAAGCAAATGCCTGTGCAGACTGTAGCATGACACACTGTGAGTTCAGAAATATCTTGACAGAATAGCTCACTTACTACAATGCTCTATGGACGCATAGCAATGTATTTAGCCAGTAACTATCGACTATTACCAATTTATTATATACTTATATGATACTTACACACCCAGCATACTGTAACCGCCCCACACGGGCCGAAATATCACTGCCAAATCTCAGGAATAATTTTGCTATTGTCCGCTCACTGGTTGCCCCACAGGTAAAAATTATGGCAATGGTAAAGGCAAATGCGTATGGACATGGCATAGTGCGCATTTCTCAGGAACTGATAAAAGCAGGTGTGGATTATTTAGGTGTTGCCTACTTAGAAGAAGCGCTATTTTTACGCCAGCACGGCATAACCACACCAATTCTGGTGTGTGGCGCCATCAACACCGAACAAATTCCCGAATTTATTATAAACGATGTTGAAATCACCAGCTCTTCACTTGATAAATCAAAGGCAATTCACAATGCAGCCAAAGCATTAGGCAAAAAGGCAAAGGTACATTTAAAAATAGATACAGGAATGGAACGCATAGGTGTTCACTGGTACAATGCAGAAAAGTTTATCAACGAAACCATGTCACTTGATGGCATCATAGTCACTGGCATTTTTTCACATCTGGCAAAAGCCGAATCTGATGTGGCATTCACAAAACTACAGATACAACGTTTTACCACAATTGTGGAATATATGCAAAAAAATTCTATAGCTCCCCCATGTATTCATATCGCAAATTCAGCAGCAATCATTAATCATCCCCAATCGCATTTTACCATGGTACGACCTGGCATTATGCTGTACGGTTATAACCCCAATGGATATAATCCCGATATTACATTTAATGGCAAAAAGTTACTGCCTGTAATGACACTAAAAACCAAAGTTTCATACTTTAAAGTAGTGCCTGCACATACGGGAATAAGTTACAACCATTTATATATCACCTCACAGCAAACACGTATCGTGACGCTGCCTGTTGGTTACGGCGATGGTTACAGCCGCTACCTTTCTAATAACGGTGAAGTCATTATCCGCGGGAAAACCTATCCTGTAGTTGGGGCCGTATGCATGGATCAGATCATGGTTGATATTGGGCCTGATGGTACTGCATACAATGGTGATGATGTGCTCTTGTTTGGTCAGATGGATGGCTACACCATTCCGCTTGAATCATTATGTCAAAAAATTGGTACTATCACGTATGAAATTTTAACAAACATAAGCCCACGAGTACCACGGATATATATTGAATAACTCACTAATTTTTTAATTGACATAATCCGTAATCTATTACTTAACTTCTTTATCTTTTTGGGAGGGTTTGTTGATGATAAAAGACGCAATGTATTATGATTCGTATAAAGAAGATCGTGATCTAATTTTAGAATATAACCAGACTTCACTGGCTGACGTTAATTTAGTTAACATTATTGGTATTGGTATTGATAATTGCACACGCCAGCAAGCTGTGGTCAAAGTTCTTAGAATGATAGAAGAAGGTGGTGTGCACCATGTGATGGCACTCAATCCTTATAAACTTCACCGCCTTACCACTAACAATGACCTTAACCTCATTGCATCCAAAGCTGATTTGAAACTGGCCGTTGGTGCAGGCCTTCCATGGGCTGCAAAATTTTTAGGAAAACCATTAAAAGAACGAATTCATTTCATGAGTTTTCTCATGGACCTAATACGCATAGCTGAAATAAAAGAGCTTACCATATTTATGGTAGGAGCAAAGCCTGAGATTATTGAACAGGCATATGCAAATATAAAAAAATCTTTTCCTAAAATCCGCATAGTAGGCCGACATGGAGGCTATTTCAATAAAGAAAGAGCTGCAAACGTCATTGAAGCCATGCGAAAATCCGAAGCACAAATAATACTTATTGGACTTGGTTTTCCAAAAGAAGATAAATGGATTTATGAAATCAAGAATCAGTTTAAAAATACTGTATTTATTGGCATTAATGGTAGCATAGATATAATCTCTGGACAAAAACGAAAAGCCCCTGCATATTTTATGGAAAAAGGGCTTGACTGGTTTTATAGAATCATTACCCGTCCCTGGCGGTATTTGCGTCTTTTGCGTTTGCTTCTTTTTTATATACAGGTTTTGTGGCAAAGGTTACGGAAATAATTTTAATTGGACAAAAACATACTTCAACAATTACTATCGCTCATATTTTCCGGGCTTTGCCTTTGAATCGCGTGCTTTCTGTAATTCTGAATTAGTTACCTGGCACCTTCCTAATGTAAACCACTCAACAATTTCCTTTTTGCCACAGGTGCGACAATGAAACACAGCTTTTTTATCCTGTGTCCATTCATTCACTTCAACATATCGTGAGCCACAATTGCGGCATAAAATTACCGAAACATATTCCATTAAAAGCCTCTTATTTATTGTATTTTTACAGCAATAACTGATATATCTTCCCGCTGAGCCAGGCCCTGCATAAACTCTTTTACTTTTGAAAGCAGCCCATCTATGCAGTGAGATGGTTCATCATACTGACAGCATGTGTCCATTACCTGTTTTAACCCAAAAAGGCGTGCATTGCGGTTTTTACAATTAACAATCCCATCAGTGACAATAATAAACATGTCATTAGGTTTAAGTTTTACAACAATTTTTTTACTATCCCGTGTATATGAAAAACGCAGATATCGCGCAATTTTGTGACGGACCAAGATAGGATACGCTTCACCGGTATTCATGAAAGTAAGTGTCCTTGAATGTAAATTAATCATTCCATAGAATAAGGAAACATATTGCAAATTTTGCTCCTTAACCACACGCAAAGTATTGATAAATACCGGGCTCACTGCATTTTCATATACATTCATTAACCCTTTTACAATTCCATTAACCAGTGATGCATTGAGTGCGCCAGGTACTCCCTTATTGTGAACGTCACATAACGCTATGTTTACAGTATTTTTTTGGTACAATAATTCATAAAATTCACCCCCAACCTCACGTGCGGGAAGATATCGTGCTGCTACTTTACACAAACCAAAATCTTCAGAAATTGCAGGATGCAGTGAATGCTGAATTGAACGTGCAGATTCTAATTCATGGCGCATGCGGGCTTCCTCAATAGCATGCTCAAAAAAGATGGCATTCTGTACAGCCAGTACTGCCTGATCAGCAAATGCCAAAAACAGGTGCATATCTTCATCAGTAAATGCAGGGCGATTAATTGGATTAATTGCCTGAATTACTCCCAAAAGCTTTCCTTTATAAAGCAGAGGTACACATATAATTGAGCGAGTAGTAAAACCTGTCTGTTTATCAAAATTTGGATCAAACCTGTTATCTGAGTATACATCATTGACAAAAACACCTTTACGCTCTCTGGCAACCCATCCTGCGATACCCTGCCCCATTTTAACCCTGTATTTTTCCTGTAATTTATCTCCAGCCTCACCCAGTGCCACCTTAAACACAAGTTCGTTGGTTTTGTCATCATATAAAAATAAGGTACTGGCTTCCGTTTCCATAATCTCTTTTATAATCTCCATGATTATGGTAAAAAGTTTGGCCATGTCAAGTGTTGAGTTTATGATTCTGTTTATCTCAACTAACTTTGAAAGGTTATGCAGCTGTCGCTCAAGATATTCTAAATTGTATTTTTTTTCATTCATATATGCCTTTATTCCCTTAATAAATATTTATCTATTTATTTTTTCGGTTTTTATTTTATAATCATATACATACGTATGCTTTTATATATATAAAACTAAACAACAGTCAATAAAAATAATTACAGATAGTAAAATATTCAACTATTAATTTTCAACCGTATTTTTATTACCTTACTATGAATATGTGTACACAATAGTTTCCTAACATATCGTGATTGTACGCTATTATTAGCCTAAAATCATTTTTATGAAATAATTGTTAAAAATATTTCAGTAATAATTCCTTAACAAATTTCATAATGAATATAGTGTACACCCCCGCCGCCTTCGGAGGCGGGGGTGTACACTATTTTATATTTTGTTCAAATTTCCACATTTAGGTATAATTAATAAAAATATTTAGTAATCACTTATAAAAAGTGCTTGTATTTTCGTAATACTGAAGTAAAGCTATTTGAATAGCACTATTTATTGTATATGCGATAGTATCTGATAAAAAAGGTACATTGCCATGACCTACCTTATTGATGGTTACAATTTAATATACAAATTTCCTCATTTAGAAGAGCTCATGCTTCAGGACAACCTTACTGAAGCCAGAAAAGAACTTTTAGATATTTTAAAGACATTTGCTAAGCTAACCGGAAAACGTATACGTGTTGTTTTTGATGGTCAGAAGAATATTGAGATACCAATAAGCAGTGAAAAGGTTGCCAATATCGACGTATATTACTCATTACACTATTCGGCGGATTTTTTAATAAAAGAATTCATACGAAAAGATATTCAGCCACGCAATACAACAGTCGTTACCAGCGATAAAGATATCATTGACTTTGTTAGCCGATTTAAAACACGCACCATGAAAAGTGAAGACTTTGCAAATTTTATAAATCAGACTATAGAAGATTATACTGTGGCACAAACTCCAGAAAAAGAAGAAAATCCAACATTAAGTAGTGAAGAAATTGAATACTGGGAAAAACTTTTTATTAAAAGAAAAAAGTGAATTAATTTTCTGCTGCTAACAGTGCTGCACCCAGCGCCCCTATTATCTGTGCATTTTCTGAAACTTTAACCGGTGAATCTAAAAGTTTTTCTATAGCTTTAACAACGCCAATATTTTTTGCCACACCACCCGTCATCATAACGGGGTTTGTTATTCCCACACGGTTAGCCATTGCCATAATTCGCGATGCTATGGATTGATGAATGCCAGCAATGATATTATCTCGAGTTTCACCTTTTGCAATGAGTGATATAACTTCAGATTCTGCAAATACAGTGCACAGACTGCTTATTTTAGCTGGATTATTAGCTTTCAGCGATAGTTCCCCAAATTCATCCAGATCCACTTCAAGCGCACGCGCCATTACCTCCAGAAATCGCCCCGTGCCAGCAGCACATTTATCGTTCATAGCAAAATCTTTCACCCTACCGTTTTCATCTATCACAATAACCTTGCTATCCTGGCCACCAATATCAATGATTGAACGTATTGAATTATCCAGAAAGTGAGCACCCTTTGCATGGCAGGTTATTTCGGTTATATTATTATGAGCAAATGCTACACTTTTACGGCCATATCCGGTAGCAACAATCTTTTCAATTTTATCAAGCGATAAACCAAGCTCAGTTAATAACTCCTGTGTTACTTTTTCTCCGGCTTTTGCAGCATTAAATCCAGTAAATATGATTTTACTGCCAATGATATTTTTAGTATCAAGAACAACCGCTTTTGTGGTTATAGAACCAATATCCATTCCTAATGTCAGCATAATAAATGTTTTCTCCCTTACAATGAAATATAGAACAAGCGTTCACTCATTTTTTGTCAAGCTAAATTTTACCAATCAGGCTGCGGCTTGTAATTATTTTTTTCTCTTCCAATAATATCCATTTTGTATTCTAACGGCAGATAATAGATAATAGCCTTAGGGGACAGATCGTCTTTTTTAACAAAGCCTATCACTACCAGCTGATGATTTTCTTTTTGTACAAATGTCCTGAAAATAACCGGCAACGACATTTCGGTAAATTGCCATCGCTGGAACTGTTTGTTGGAATAAATCATCTGTATACGGAGCATAACTTCATCAACGATCTTATCACATACCAGTGATTTGAGCTTTGATTCATTTGTAGAACTATCGCCACTGCCCGATTCAGAAAAGATATAATAATCATCTATTGATTTTTCATCAACACCAATGCACCGGGCAATATCACCCTTGTTGTAGCAATTATGAATACCATGGATGGTACAAACAAGTGGGCCAGTACGGATACTTTTTTTTATGCATCCGTTGTAAGCAAGAATCACCACCACTAAAGCTATTGCAACATATCGTTTCATATACACATTATTTCAGATTCAATTATTAAAATTTTCGTCGTCAGCATATCAGCAAACCAAATAGCACACATCATTTTCTATTTCAGGTTTTCATTGAAAAAGGCCATCATCTCAGGTAATATTGACTGACAAAAATTCCAGTCATGCATTTTATATTTTTTTTCAACAAAGGTAAAATTGTAGCCGCTTTTATATTCCTTCTGCAATTGTTTCAACTTTACCGCCAGCATAAAGCTTTGCTCCATTGGCACACGTGAATCCTTATTGCCATGTGCTAAAAATACTGCAACACTTTTTAAATTTTTTGCATCGTCAATTGCATTGTCAAAAGCAGCCCAGCGCTGTGGATTATCATTATATTTTCCATATACTGAAACAAACATGTAATTTTTAACATGAGATAGCATATCGTAATATCCGGAAAGACAAGCAATGGCACCAACAGTGTCACTGAAAAGTTCCCCTATACGAAGTGCTCCACGTGCTCCAATAGAAAATCCACATACTCCCAGAGAGTCTTTATCAATCTTTAAACCTACAGTATTTTTAAGATAGGGAATTAACATTGTCCCAATCCATAACGCCGCTGGCATCTCATTCCATTTTACTGTTGTTTCATCAAAGAATTGTGACTCATACACCGTGCGAGGCATGTTGGGACATACTATAACCATATTGTACATATTGGCATAGTATGTAATATTTGTATTATTTTGCCAGCTATTCATAGAACCATCATAATCATGGAGTGCTATAATTGTGCGACTGCTTTTGGAATAATCTTTGGGGAAATATAGTTTAACTGGCACAGTTTTTTCAGAATTTTCTGCAGCAGGAACAGTAACAATAACCCAGCTACCTGGTTTGACATCTACTGCAGAGACAGAATGAATTGCAAGTATTATACAAAGCAGAACCTGAACTATAAAAGTTCGTTTCATAAAGTTATTGCCCCCTATGACAAAATTTTTATATTTTTAATCCTTTTGCTCTGACCCTTTATTGTAAAAAAAGTATACTTTAAACTTTAAAAGCATGACTTTGAATATAGAAAGATTGTTATGCTCTGACCCCGTGTGCGTATTGCAATCCAAACGTATATTGCAGAATGTTTTTTTTCAAGGGAATTTTTTATAGGCATCTTAAAAAAACCGCTTTGATCATTACAGATGCAAAAAAAAGTGGTTTTAACCTATAGATTGTGCCTACAAGGGAACATCCCAAAAAACAGTTTTTAGATGTTCCCTTGTCCTGACATCGTTATGGAAAAAGGATACCCTGATATTTAATAACTACAGATAAAATTTGTGGATAGAAAATGTAAGAAATACTTAGCATTAATTCACGTCTTTACTGCATAAATAATGTTTCATCAGTTTCCCTGAGGCTTAAGTAATCGTTATCCGTAACAATGACATGATCAAGAAGCTGTATGCCAACAATAGCACCAGCCTGTGCTACTCGTTTTGTTATTTCTATATCGTTGACCGAAGGCTTGAGCACACCAGAAGGATGATTATGCGCAATAATAACCGATGATGCTGCTTCACGTATTGCATCCCTGAATACCTCACGGGGATGCACAAGCGCCTCTGAAATTGTCCCAATTGATATCCTTGATTTTTTTATTAGCCTGTTTTTACTATCCAGTATCATGACCCAGAATTCCTCCTGCCTGCTACAAGCAATATTGCCTACCAAACATTCCCAAACAATACGCGGTGAGTCAATTGATTCTTCATAATTGCGTGGTGCTATCAAACGTTTGCCAAGCTCCATTGCAGCTTTAATCCTCACCGCTTTTACAATGCCCATTCCATTAATGGAAGCTATCTCCCTAATTCCCGCATGATAAATACCACTAACACCCCCAAAATGCTGTATGAGCCCAAAAGCACATTCCATAACATCCCTTCCCTTTACTCCTGTGCCAAGTAAAATAGCTAAAAGCTCTGCATCACTTAAATCATCAATTGATTCGCCATTAATACAACGCTGAACTGGCAGGTCACATTTTGTCTGCATAGTTTTTCCTTCCATAAAATTTTTTTGACGGTTACTATCGCCCTACTTATTACAACGCTTGAGTTATAAAAACTTTAAAAAAAATTTTTTTAATTTATAATTTTTTTTCTTAAACCGATAACTATTGTAGGATTTTTTTATATCACATTAAATTTTACTGTTGACAAAATTCCATGATACGGAATATATTAAATCATAGGGAGTTTGCAATCAGGGAGGGTTATATGAAAGTTAGTATCGATGCTATTTTGCAGTCCGCACATCAGTTAAAAAGCACTATAAATGTTGATGAACATAAATCAGGAAATAGAAATAAAGTAACCAGCGATAAAATCAACATTGAACACAAAGTGATGGCGCGCCTGGATGAAATTCACAACCAGATTAAAGATATTCAGACAACACTTTCACGCTATCAGGTTATTGATGAAGGCATTCGTATGCTTTTGGATGACAAAAAAGCAGGCGGCACCAACGTTTTGAATATTATTAATTCTACGCAGTATAATAATAGGCCTGTATTAAAAGAATTTCTGGGCGATAGTTATGATGAAAACACCCTTGCCCATAAAAAAGACCAGTTAAAAAATCTGGTTGCTGACAGTATCACCGGTTTGCAACGACTTCAAGTTGAATTTGAGAATATCGTTGCCTCTGACCTTGCACGCAATGTTCACCTGAAAGATAAAATTGATGAGATTAATTTACTGATACCGCATAGCATCAAAAATGCTCAACACCTCCATCATCTTGATGCTGAAACCGTCAAGCGGTTGATTCAGTGATGTAATCTTATGCTCTGACCCCTTTTATCTTTACATTCAATCTACAATAAAATAGCGCTTGCTGTATTTTGCATCATAGCGCATAAACTTAGCTACTCTCTTTGCAAAACTATCCCCTAACTGGAAAAGAACTCATGATGGTCTATTAGCACTTCTACATCAGCATCCTCTTGTAAATATGATTTAATCCTGCTGTAGAAGTATGCAGTGGTGTCAGAGCCCAGATTCTCCCCATCTCTGCGGTCTCTGCGTGAGACAAACTGATGTATCACGCAGAGTGCACTGAGTACGCTGAGTTATTAGAGAGATAGTGGGATTTTGGGGTCAGAGCCTTAATGGATAGGATGACTTGTTGCCTATACGTCATTCCGGTCATCTCTTTTTGTCATTTCGAACGTAGCGAGAAATCTTTGCTTCCCCCTTTAAGATTTCTCAGTCACTTTGTTCCTTCGAAATGACAGAGTAATACGGTCATTCCGGGCTTGACCCGGAATCTTTATCCTCACCATTGTGGATCCTGAATCAAGTTCAGGATGACTTTTTGCCTATACATCATTCCGGTCATCTCTTTTTGTCATTCCGAGCAATTCTTTTTGTCATTCCGTCCAATCCTTTATGTCATTTCGAGCAATTTTTTTTGTCATTTCGAGCGCAGCGAGAAATCTTTGCCTCCAACTTTAAGATTTCTCAGTCACTTTGTTCCTTCGAAATGACAGAGTAATACGGTCATTCCGGGCTTGACCCGGAATCTTTATCCTCACCAATAAGATCCTGAATCACGTTCAGGATGACTACACTGAATCAATCCTGAAATAAATTCAGGACATGATTCAGGATGACACCCTGTTATTCACTATAAAACCCCGCTGTGGCGATATTATTATAAGGGGTCAGAGCATAATGATTTAATTTGCTGCATATTAATTTCATACAGACTCCCAATGTCATATTTGCTATCACATATTAATTTTAACCATGACGTAATTAATATAACATATAATTATAATAAAAAAAGGCGAACATAAAGGGGGTTCTATGTTCGCCAAACGATATATTATAGATATGGGGCGCTTTATGAAAATAAAGCCAATTGTGTATATATCACCAGCGCAATGCCACCTCCACAAATCCACTGTACACTGTGCCACTATACGAATAATCTGGGTATAATGCATCTATTTCAGCCTGACTGACATCATCATTAGTTGGATTCCCATCAAAATTTTCATAAATTTGTTCAATTGCAATCCTATCCTTCTTTACCTGACGTTCCTGTAGCATTTGCATCTGCCCAGCTATAGTTATGACAATTGGAGCAACCATTGGCCCTGTTTTGGGGATGGTAAAGCTTAATCCCGCCGAACCAATATGAGTATTAGCATCCATGAAATTGAATAATGACGAGTCGTTCACTGCTTCATCAGGAACATAAGAAGGTCTGTATGAATATCCTAAATTCATAGTGAGCCATTGCATCTTAGGAGTAAGACATCCAAAGTTATAGCTTACACCAACTTTTGGCACAATGATATCCTGAAACTTGGGTATTTCTACCCCTTTATTTGCCCAGTATGCTTCTTTTGATTTAGAAACTTTACACTTTGACCACATCTGATATTCTACATCTACTGATAGTGTAAGACCCGATAGTGGTTTTATTGGCAAAAATGTATATGCAATACCACCAGAAATAATTTGTGGTGTATAGTAATCAAATATACTTAATGCCATTTCCAATGTTACACCTGCAGTATACAGTTCGGCACTGGTTGCAAATGGATCAACCTCCATATACACTTCACCTCTGTATGCAACGCCTAAATCAAGTCCCCTTAAAGCATTAATCTTTTTCCCAGGTGATATATATAATCCTGCAACAGGTGCTATTTTTGGAGTTAACTCCATCTGTACTTCAGAGTTTGGCGTCTGCTCATTTGGCCCAAGTTCAACCTGTGTTAAATTAACTGCACCTCTTCCGCCTGTCCACACGTTGGCACCAACTCCAATGCCAAAAACATCATCCATAAATCCAAATCCCAACCCTGCCAGTATAACTGCACGCTCAGCTTCTTTGCCGTACCTAACAAAGTCATGAGTCCGCAAATCTATATCATATACTTTAACCAGCGATCCATCCTGCATCAATCCCAATCCAAGGCCAAATCTGCTTGATGATATGAACGAAGGCATCTTTACAAAATGATTCAAATCAAGCACCAGTCCTAATGTAACCGTTCCAAAGTTAAGCTCCTTATCGGCAACAATATCAGTGCGCGGGATATCAATTTTCATCTGCGGCTGCGTGTACATATAATTGATTGCCAGCTGATCTTTATAGGGGAAAATATCATACGGTGATATCGTTGTTTCGGTAACTGTTGTTTCCTGCTTTCCGCCTTTTTGTAAGGTCATTTCCTTTTTTTCCTGTACAGGTTCTAGTATATATCCCCTTGTTCTGCCAAGTCCTGCAATATTGTAATAAACGCTTGACCAGTCATTAACCACTGCAGTCATAGCATTTCCGCGTGAAATTCCAATGGCACTAAATCCATACGTATCGGCAAAGTTTGCAAACGCAATCGTTTGCACAGTAACTATCGCCACAAAAATTAACAAAACTTTGCTCATTAATCTATACATTATAACCTCCATACTATTTTTTATACTTCAATTGGTGTATATGATATTATCCCGCACCCTTCACTTTTTTTATCTTGTTCGATAGTTCCCGTCATCATTCTACTGTACTATATGCAGCCTCACGCTAAAACGTAAGGCTGCACTTTTTTTACTTTGTTAATACCTGACCAAGCCCTGAATATGGATCAAACTCATCGCTATACAGATATTCAGATGGCGATGAAATTACAGGCTTTGAATAATCCTCAAATGTTGTTGCTTTATAGTACCTACCTGCCTCCACATCATTCATCATGCTGGCTAATGCAACAAGGAGCTCACCTAAATCATCCCACAGGCGTGAATCAGGATTTGCTATTAAATCAGTTCCCAGGAATGCATACAGCTCTTCAAGCACCTGCTGCGATGGATAACGTGATGACAGGTTAGTCATAAAGTATTCCATAAACCCATCATCCACCAGCATGTTGTTAGCAACTGTTAGGAGATTGGCATAATGGCCTGAAAATCCATTTAAAATAGTAGGTAAATTGGTTGTCAGAATATCATTCAACTCATTGGGAACTACCCACTGGCTACCGTCATAGTAATACAATACAGCTCCTAACGTATGACGCAATCCTTTAAGCTGTGAATCGGTTGCCGTAAAGCTTGTAAGCGATTTATCCAGCACAGTAATGAGGTCTTCAGTAATATTATATTGCCCGGTTGTTGTTCCATGAGAGCTCATAAGCTCTGCTATGCCATTCATAAGCTTGTAGTAGTTATTCCAGTTGCGGTCAGGATTGCTATCATCCCTTCCATCAACAAATACCGCAAGCCCCTTTTCATTGTTTTCAGGTATATTATCAGTATCTGAGAAGCCAATGAGTTCATCAAGGGCGGTGTTAAAATTTACTATACCATGATTTTCATCAGATGTACTTAATGTACCATCATTGTTAGTAAACATCCATGATGGATAACTTATACTTTCAATATAATACCCACTTTGCAATTCTTTACTCTTTGCTGCCTTAATTGTTGTTACAACCTGTTCCAAACCATAGAATATCTTTTGTTTTGCTCCCCAGTCACCATAACTGGTGCTGTCTTCATTTTGATATGCATATACACCATCATTCCTGCCTGTCTTTTGCAAAAATGCCAATAGCTTACTTACCATGCGGGTATTTGCCAATGCAGGGATAAGACCATCTGCTGAACCTGTTGTATTTTCAGTTAATATATTTGCCACAGTACGTAAGCTTTGCGTGGGTTTAAAATCTACTGCACTATCAGTAGGCTTTGGAGTAAAGTATGCATATATCCCTCTCCCATGCGGATCATTCATCTGTGGCACAAACCATCCCTTTGATGCCCCAGTATAGGGAGTTTTGTAATAACGCACTACAGGGCTTGTCAGCGATGATATAAGATCACCTAAATACTTTAATGGGTATTTATGATTACCAGCAAAATTGTACCAGTAACCACTTGCACTGGGTTCGTAGTATGATTTTCCGTGTAATACACCCGCGAGTGCTGCTACAATGGGAAGCAATTTATTGCGGTTTTGCCACACGGATGAGGATTCATTGCCTATATCCGATGAATTGGAGGCAACGTAGTCTTGCTGTAAAAATGCCATTCGGGCCATGGTAACTATATTGTCACCAATAACATTTGGAAGTACATTACCTTGGCCTAAAATTGTATCCCAAATAGTGTCAACACCAACATAATCACCATCAGTATTGCCAAGTAAATTTTTCCATGAACTATCCTCTTTAACAATAACCCACAACCGTCCATCACCAGGCAAAAATGAATCCCCATAATTAACACCATTTGGTTGTGTGCGTACAATATCCAGACCCTGATTTCCTTTAAACACCCATGTACCCACACTCCCAGTTTTCTTTGCCGTTGCCATTCCAACCAGACCATTACCTTCAATAATAACAAAGACAGGTGCATCTATATATAAATCAATACCACACGTTAAAGCTGCTACAGCATGTATATATACATAAGATGTCATAGGCATTATAAACACAAATTTCTTTTCTAAAACCAGCCATTGGAAATTGCGATACATTGCTTCTTCCTGGCTGGCACATGCACGAGCGCCATCCCCTTCAGCAATCTTTTCAAAAAATCGTATTGCCCCAGAGTTGCTGGTAAATGCATCCAGATCATCGCTATATTGATTTCTTCCTGTGGTACCTTTTAATGAATGCATTTTATATTTTGCAAGTGAGTCAGTTGCATCAGTTACCACACTTGCTGGGGAGTAATATCCTGTCCAACCAGTTGGAGCATGGTTACTATCGTCATGATAATTTATATTTGTTGAACGGACAAGATAATGATCAGTATCCCAGTATGGCTTATAGCGATTGTCGCGCAATTTAAAAGTTCCTTTATCTGTGACCAGCGTTTGACCACTTGGATCATCCGCATCGTTCCCGCCATCAGATGGATAGAAATATTCCCAGGTTGCAGGATCACCGCTTGGCTTATGAACAAATGCATAAATTCTTCCATCAGGTCTGTAATATACATAATATGTTTTACTGCCACTCACAACCGTGGAAGCATTTGGATCAGCATAATAATATGGTCCTTCGCCCTCCCAACAAGCCCGAGCTATCCAGCCCATAGTCCATCGTCCAGTGTTTAATTCGCCAAGACCATTACCCACATATGGGTAATACGTTCGATAGTCATTATTAGCATGACCAACTGTAGTGTCATTGCTGGTTGGCGTTATGCCGGTCCTACCACCATTGGGTATACCTGCATCTCCAGCACATGCACCACTTAATAGCGCAAGCACTGGGAAATCTGAACCTAAATAAAATTTATAATTATCAGCCTGAGCTGAAGTAAAAGCATTTTTTGCACGGAATAAATAATCACCCTGCCCCCTGCTAGACAAACTTGTACTTGTCACAAGCCCACCTGTCTTCCCACTCCAAGTATTACCAGTTACCCTGCAATCAAGTGCTAAATTATAGGCACCCAAATACCACATGGTAAATCCCTGGCTTGCACTCCGCGCTTCTTTTAATCCACCAACAGTAGGATACAAGCTGTCATTAACTGTCATAATACCACCCGTTGGCAAGCCATGCAGCCGTGCCGTTAAACCACCACTTCCGCTTGTATAATTATTCAGATAATTATTTTGATATGGTTCGTTGCTGTCATAGTAAGGTGATGCTGTCACCTTCCTTGTTAAAAAACCAAATTCATTGGCGAGCTTAAGGGTATACAAAAGATGCTCCAGATATGATACCTTGTAGGTTTCGCTGCTTCGCATCTTTCCCTCACCATTGTATATAACCATACGTAATAATGAAGGTTCAAGCTCATAATTATCAAAATCTATTCCACAATTAAGTTTTAAATTATACAGGGACTCTGATAAGCATTCTATTATTGAACGCCCTTGTGCATCTTTTATTGGCGTATCTGCGTTATTCTCTTTCCCGCGTATAAAAAGTGTCATAAGAGCTGGCCACATGCTCCTCAAGCCATTGCGCAGTTCGGTGTTTACATAATAACCCGTAGCTACACCTGTTGTATCTGAATAATAATTTGTTTGAGTAGAACCATTGCCATAATACTGACCACCCACTGTGGCATAATCCTCGGCATTTATCATAAGCTCTTTTAAAATGTCTGCAAATGAGTTGCTGCCTGCACTTGCCGTCAAAAGATTTCCAGTTTCACGGATGACATCATACAGCGCTTCACGTGCTTCAGGGTCACCGGTTGCTATATCATTAATTCCTGAAAGCAGGGCATCCATACCATTGACAGCATTGCCCAGCCGATTGTTGTTGTCATCATAAAAGGTGTTTGCCCGCACTAACAATTTCCCAAGGCCTTCCTGCAATTGTGGAAATACTGTTTTTAAATTTTGCCCATCGCTGTCCTGTAAAAATGCAATCAAATCAGCCATTACGGTTTCTATTTCACTTCCATGGGCATACTGTATGTAGCCTATTATTTTGCGTAACATATTTAATATTTCATTGCTGGTACCAGGGCTTGTTGCACTTAAATCGTCTAAAAAGCTATACAAATCTGTTGCATAGCTATCATAACTGTCATTAGGCCAGTCATAGTCGTCCTGTTGCAGTATTCTTCCAATGATAGAACGAAGTGCACCAATGGTATCAACAAGAGGATCAACAACTGAAGGATCAGCCACAACAGGCAACACATCTTTAACAGCATCCACATCCGCATTAATTGAATCAGCTAAAAGAATATTAAATGTATGCTGATCAATCCCGGAAAATGCATCATACAGCGCTGGATAATCATCTAAAAGGTCAAAAAGGCGGTATGGTGGCTCAGGGTCATTGCGCTGAAACCAGAACTTACCCTGAGAACACGAAGTTATGAACATTACAATGAATATGAATAGAAATGATTTCAACACTTTCATACACCCCTCCTGGATTACATGAAATATTTTTTTTGTTTTTAATAATGAATACATTGTCGATTGGATTATATGTATTACTATAAAAATGGTACTGACATGTCGGTCTATTATATCAACATGCTTCCGACGATTAAGTACCATATTCCCCACAAAAAAACGTTTTATTAAACACTCACCATCTGTTTTGGGTGCTAAAATTTGACATGATGTTTTCATAACAAACCCTTTCAAACTGGCGTACCAGTATTTACCGTCTGGATGTACTAATTCATGCATATATATTAATACCGACTGGTAAGTATTGTCAACTATTAATCAAATATTTTACAAAAAAATTTTAATTTTGTTAACATATTATATTGTTGACGATTTATTGTAATATATACATAATATTAAAAATAGATTTATATCTAATATTTTTTGTTAACTACACTATCAACATAAAAATCATAATATGCTTTATATTGTATTGAAGTGCAATTGCAGTTGTTACCAATTTATTTTTTTAATTTCAAAAGAATTATTGCTTTAGTAAATAAATTTACTATAACAAAGCTGCTATACATACTTTATAGTATTACCAATTGTGTTATAAATAGAGGAAGCACAAGTGTTGCCGATAGTTGCTTTATGAAAATCACCCTTTGTCTTTTTACTCTAAAAGGCACCGCATTCTATAAAACAAATTTTGTTCTTTACACATTTTTTCGTTCTACAAAAAAGCATGCAATGAAAATTGCCTTTTATTCTTGACCTATGAGTTATTCCTACCATAACTCTGTTTTTTCTAATATCTTTTATATATATTCAATAGCATGAATTATAACTACGGGCTGTGTTAAAAACAAACTTTAAAGCGGCCTTTTTTTATTTTATGTACTGGACATAATGTGCAATGTCACTATTCATCACATCTTCAATCTGATAATACGTAAATGTAAAATTAACCATAGGGGAATAACAACATAATAAATATG
>JBFLZD010000035.1 GCA_040756435.1 Spirochaetota bacterium
TTCGTGTACCCCCCCCCCGCCGAAGGCGGCGGGGGTGTACACTATTTTATACTTTATTCAAATTTCCACATTTAGGAATAATTAGTGATTCTTCATATAAATATTTCCATTATTGTTATTATCGGTAACATGACGATGACAGAATACATAAAAAGAATTTATGTACATCAGCATGCAAAAACAGTAACAAAAAAGAACAGCATCATTGCACAAAAAGCTACAATAAACCGTTTCCATTCAAAATTCATTGACACCTCCTATGTAAAATAGTGTACACCAAGTCATTCGTGATCTACATCCGGTATCAACTGCAGGCAGCGATATTTCCAGTTTGACCTTAATCTACTCGCCTCGGCGTCATTCCTGGCTTGAGGCGGAATCTACTCCTCACCGCGTCATTCCGGGCTTGACCCGGAATCTACTACTCACCACGTCATTCCGGGCTTGACCCGGAATCTACTCCTCACGCGTCATTCCGGGCTTGCCCCGGAATCTCTTATGAATTGAGATCCTGAATCAAGTTCAGGATGACATTGTGTGACCGGATCCTGAATCAAGTTCAGGATGACATTGTATGACCGGATCCTGAATCAAGTTCAGGACGACATTGTATGAACAGAACCTGAATCAATCCTGAAATAAATTCAGGACAGAATTCAGGATTAATTATAAACATAGTCAGCCCAATAAAAATACTCAATTAAATGATACCTGTCAAGCAACACAAAAATAAAAAAATATACTGTTGACATTTTAACAATATTGTTCTACATTTACTGCCAATATAACTGGAAATTCCCATGCCTAAAGAAGGTTTTAAAACAGCAAGACAAAAGAATGATTGTATTGAAGCAATAATTCAGGAATTAGTAAACCGCAATGGTTTTCTTATAATAGGGCATACAAATCCTGATGAAGATTGTGTTGCTTCCATGATAGCATTTTCCCTGCTTGCAAAAAAATTTGATAAGCAGGTAAAAATATTTACATTAAAAAAAATACCGGAAAACTTCAAGTACCTTGTTGATATTGCTGTGTATAATCGCATTGATGTAGTAACGGCAATACCCCGGTCATTTGCTGTTGATACAATCGTGATTTGTGATACTGCCAAGCCTTCAATGATTGATGCTAACAGAACGGTACTGCAGCTACTTAAAAAACGCACTATTCGTAAAATAGAAATAGATCATCATATTGGTGCCGATAGTGACTATGCTGGTGATCCTGGATATAGGCTGGTGACCGAGGCATCAAGTGCAAGTGAGCTTGTAGGGCAGATTGTGCTGAAACTGAGGGCAAAAAAAGAAATCTTAAAAAAATATGTTATTCTGGATCCACTGTCTAGAAACCTGGTGCTTGCAATTTTAACAGGCATTATTGGCGATTCACAGATGGGACGGTATTTGAAATCATCACGAGAAAAGCGGATGTACAGGATATTCAGTACACTTTTTAATGATATATTAAGTACAACCACCATTAAAGAATCAAATATCACCAATATGAATCAGATCTTTGATCAGTTGAAACAGGCATCCCAAAAAGAAAAACAGTGTTTCCAGTATATTAAGAAAAAAAGCAAAGTGTATAAATCAGTTGGATATGCAATGCTGTCTGAAGATGATATGCGCTATCTGTATGAAAATTTTGATGATGATGATATTATTTCAACTACACGAACACTGGCAGATATGCTGGCTGAAGATTCAGGGAAGGTTGGTTTGGTAATATACTATGACATTCCTGAAAAATCAGATTTAGTGCAATTCCGTATGCGGCGCAGCCAGAATTACAAAAACTATGATTTGCGTGAATTTCTCAATACAATGGGCATTGAAAATGGTGGAGGACATGAAGGAGCAATTGGGTTCAGGTTGCCAAAAAATGCCGTGGACGATTATCAAAAGTTTGTGATGTCCCTGGTAAAAAAAGTAAATGCTCTTTTGCCATAAAAACATAAGGAAACTTTTAAAAACTGATTTTTTGGATGTTCACTACTGGGTACAATTTAAATATATTCCGGAGGAATACTATGAAAAGAATTCTTATGGTATCATTCTATATGATTTTATCAGTCACAGTGGCAATGTTTTCGTTGCAATGTGCAGGGAAAGCAGTAAAGGAGGTTAAACCAGTAGAAAGCGATGACACCACACGTGACACTGCTTCAAAGGTTAAGGTTGATGAAATTGAAGTAATAGAACCAAAAAAGATGAAATCTGAAGGGGCAGAAGAATCAAAAAGTCCAAAAGCTGAAATAATGAAAAAAGAATCATCTCCTGAAGCTTTAGCCAAACCAAAAGGAACGACACTGAAAAAATTTGAATCCACGAAGGCTGTATCAGGATTAAAAGCAGGATTTGCTGACGATAATAAGCAATTCAATTATTTTGTTAATTTTATTAAAGATTACAAAGATAAAGTACAGCATTATCCCATTAATATATCCGAAAGAATTATTTTTTATTGTAAGGATATAGCTGGCAAATCAATAACCAATGCTAAGGTTGGTGTTTATAGCGGAAAAAAACTTCTTGAAATTGGCAAAACGTATGCTGATGGATCGTTCATGTTTTATCCTTCAGAATATGATGCAAAATATACTACGTATACACTCACATTTGAAGCATTGAACACAAAGACAGATATTACGATAGACCGGCAGGGGAAGCGCGAACATACAGTAACACTCAATACGCAGCGACCACAATATAAAAATGTCCCACTTGATATACTCTTTGTGTTTGATACCACCGGCAGTATGGGTGAAGAAATTGCCCGCCTTAAAAAAACAATAGAAATTATTAATCTTAATATTGCATCACTGAGCACAAAACCCGATGTTCGTTTTGGCATGGTGCTTTATAAAGATAAGGGCGATGAATATGTTACTAAGATAATTCCCCTGACAGGTGACCTTGAAAAATTTCAGAAAGAGCTTGCACTGGTTAACGCAGCCGGCGGTGGTGACGGCCCTGAGGATTTGCAGTCGGCACTTGAGGATGCAGTGAAAAAAATACAATGGAATACTGGTGGTATACGGCTTGCGTTTATTATCACTGATGCAGAGGCACATTTAGATTATGGACAACAATATACGTATGTTGATGCAGCCCATGATGCAAAAAAACAAGCAATTAAATTTTATTCGATAGGCACCGGCGGGCTTCCCTTAATGGGCGAGTTTATATTACGTCAGATTTCACAGTATACCCAGGGCAGGTACATATTCTTAACGTATGGTGAACGTGGCGAAAGTGAGGGAGGCAAAGAGGGGAGTGTGAGTCATCACACTGGTGCAAATTTCCAGACAGACAAATTAGAGTCAATAATAATTCGTTTTGCAAAAGAAGAACTGGCATATCTTACCGACCAGCCACTGGAAGAGGGCGAGGCGTATTTTGATGCCAAAAAGGTTGAAGATGAAACAAATGAAGAAACCCTTCAAAAGCTTTTTGATATGGCAATAGCTCAATTAATTGACTACTCGGCTATCAATATAAAGCAAGGTGAGCCAACTGCAGTGTTGCCCATACAATCAAGCGATGCTGCACTGAAAACAAATGCTGAATATTTCACCGAGCAGCTTTCAATGGCTCTTGGCAAAAACAAGGTATTCAAGCAGGTTGAGCGTAAAAACATGCAACAGATATTGAATGAAATTGGCCTGGGGCAAACTGGTATAGTGGATGAAACCGGTGCTGCAAAAGCGGGGAAGATGTTAGGAGCAAAAATGCTTATTACCGGTACCATATATGCAAAGAATAATAATTACGAACTATTCTTGAAGCTTATACGGGTTGAAAGTGCTGAGGTACTATCGGCTACAAAGGCAATTGTTGACAAAAATTTAGGTGTTGCTGAAAGCGTAAAAAAGCCACAGCCAAAACAACCGGTAAAGAAGAAAAAATCACCTTAAAAAATACTTGAATAATTAATCATAAAGATATAATTATTCAAATCATATGCTGTACACAGGAGGTTTTATCTTATGAAAAGATGGAGTTTCCTGATTATTGGTATTATAGTATGTATAGTATCTATCCCTTTCAGTGCTAAAGGTGCCATTCAAAATAAGAATTTTGAGCTTACCAATTGTCTAACCTGGAATTTTCAGGATAAACCTACTCCACAGACGTACTGGTCGCCGTATTTACCAATGCCAACCCAACAGGTTTTCAGGATGAAGATAGGGTTTAGGTTTTCTACAGGAACTATCGCCCTAAAAGATTCAGTAAAAGTTAATTTTAGCTGGGATGACAGCGAAGCGGTTGCCTTTAAAACACTTAAGCTTAAGGTTAAGGCCTCTTTAAAAGACGAAAATTTTAATGTCTTTGAAAGTGCATTTGGTGTGTATTTGCCTAACACCATTGAGGTTGGTTTTGTGGGTGTATCGGGATTACCGAATATTGCGCCGTGGTTTGAGCTCCCATACGATTTTTGGGATCTTGTTTCGTTTATACCAAAGGTTGGAAGCTATATTGCAAGCGCGCAGGATCAGATTGGCGTAAATATGAGTTCAAAGAACAAGTTGCCATTAGGTGGTCAGGCAGAGTATCACGACACTCGCGATCTTATTAGTTTGAGTTTGGCAGACTTTTTGACTGATGCAAAAAAAGAAAAGATAGCAACCAATATTTTCAACAAGATCCCTGCAAGTACTCGTACCGCATTGATTTCTGCTATTAAAATGGCAAAAAAGGTTAATGATGCAGGAGCAGAAAAAATTGTTAAAGATTTAATTGGAAAAGGTGTTGAAAAGCTTGGAGGTATGGCTTCAGTTACTGTGAAAGGTGATCCAAGTTATACAATAAAAGGGAACTCTCTTGTGGTGCTGGTAAAATACTGGATACCAGGGAAAATGAGTGGCAATTATCCTATTACATTCACCAGGCCCGATGAGGAGTTTACTCTCAATATAAAAATGCCAGCATTTATAAAAGAAGATGATAAGCTGCACGTAGCTGTTGAAAGCGTTACGTATAATTTTATTCTTGAGCAAAATCTTAAGTTTAAAATAGCACTGGGTACTATTCCATTTGTGACTTCACCAGAATGGGATGTAGTAAATTCACGTAAGGTGGTAACCTATTCGCAGGTTACAAAGACATTTGCTGCCAATGATTATCTTGTAGAAATACCAATTGCAAAATCAAGCGATCCAATACTGGATTATAAAGTAAGGACGGGGACATCCACCGCAACGGTATGGTGGGCTTCACCTAATGTGGCAATGAAAGGCACTGTAAAAGTGTTTCAAGGAAATACTCTCATTGCACAAAAAACCGAACCAACCTTTACGACATCGCATCAGGTTCAGTTTTCAGGGCTTTCAAAAAATACTGCATATAGATTTGTTACAACCTGTGTGGATACGCAAGGCGGAATATATCCCGAAATGATGATAGATGCAACTACAAAAGAAAAATCTTCTTATTATTTTATAAGTAAAACTGAATTGTATCAGCAAGGTTTAGGCACACTGCGTTTGTATGATTATTCCATATCTGCAGATACCTCATCCATAACCTTCACCTGGAAGACTAATGTGCCTGCATCTACTGAAGTTTTTTTGGGGCTTGCGTCTGATTTTTCGGATAACTATGTTGCCTATGTAAAAAAAGGAGTGCGTAATTCTGATGGAAGCTATTCCAATATTAGCATTGCAAAAGGGTATTATGATTCTTCACATCTTCCTGGCGATAGAGTACTGGAAACAAACCATTCTATTACAATAACTGGCCTTGATCCAGCTACCACCTATTATTATAGAATTGCATCCTGGATGTTTACTGATACACAACATATCAAGATAGTTGCTGATCCAACGGGAAATCCATTTGTTCCATTAGAATACGTTTCAACGGCTACTACCAAACAGGCGCCACTTCTTAATGTGCAATGCCTAAAAGCAGCGAACAGAGTGCCTGTAAAAAATCTTACTGTTACTATTGAAAAGCAGGGACAAAGTCAGCAATGTATTACCGATACCAATGGCTTTTTACCGCAATTAGTCCTTGAAAAAAATACAACGTATGTAATCTCACTGCAAAATCATCCCTACTATGCGGATACCAGTGTTACTGTTACCGTACCTGCAAATCAGGAAGGATTAATGCAGAATAAAGAACTATTGCTGGCTTACAAAACTATACCAGGTGGATATGTGTTCGATAGTAGTGGCAATCCAATTCAGGGAGTAATTATTAGCGCAACAAAAGGTACACAAACTAAAACAGCAACCACCGACGCAAAAGGCTTTTATGCATTTGATGGTGATTGGTTGCAGGAGGGCTCATACACGCTTACTGCTACCAAAGATGGATTTATGCCAGGAACTATTAAGGCTACAGTGAATGCTGATGGAATATTTAGTGCAGCACCACTAAAGATGAAATCTACTGTAATAATGTTCAATATACAGGCAAAGGATTTTAGAGGAAATCCTGTTTCCAATGCAGATGTTACCATAAAAGAGGGTAATACAATAAAATATACCGGAAAAACAAATGCGCAGGGAAATGCACAGATTACATTACAGGGATATAGAGATAGCAATGAACACGCGTTTATTGTTGAGGTGGTTCACTGGCAAAAAGATTCATTTCTTAACCCCGACTATCTGCCAGTTATAATGCACATAACGTCATTTGCTGATGATGTAAATACATTACAAGCTGTATTTCAACCAAATCTTAATCCACCAGTTGTTATAAGCTCATCGCTATGGCGGGTGGTCAATACCTTTGAATTAGAGTGTAAACTAAATATTGCAACACGATATTGTATTGCGCATACCAAACCGGATGGTACCACATCAACCTCAACTGAGATATGGTCAACACTTGTTGACAATAAACCTGTGATAAAAAGGACTTTTGATATGAATGGTCAACCGTATGGAATACATACATTTACGGTGTATGCACGTGATAAGTATAACACACAACTACACCCAATTATTACGTTAGAAAAAGAGTGGAAATTTATTGATGTGGCTAGCACACCTATTGTGTATCCACAAATACAACCTTCAAATACTTCGCTTACTTTTAAATGGAAAGCGTGGTATAAAGAAGCAGAGTTTGGCAAATATATGATAATTTTAGAAAATCCAGCTAAAACCATAGAAGTGCCAAATTATGAAACAACACAGTATACAATAACAGGGCTTACACCAGGAACATTATATTGTGGCACCTATAAAGTGTTTGATAATAATGGGAATGTACTCTTTGCTATGCAGAGTCCCCAGCGCTTTTGTGTAAAAACTTCATCGCAGCCTCCTGTTATTTCAAATGTTCAGATTACACCTAACCCTGCAAACACTAATACGAAAATATTTTTACAGGCTCAGGTAAGTGATCCCGATACCAATTTATCCACAGTAAAGGTGCAATTGCAAAGGATAGAAGAGGTTAAAGATAGTAAGGGAAATGTAATAGATAAGAAAGTAGCTAGTTCAACTGAAATATACACTAATTCAAATGTGACTGCAAAATCAACAACCATTAATGCAAAATTTACAGTAAGCCAGCCAGGATCATATATACTCATTATACGTGCTGAAGGTGCTTCCACAAACGAATATGCTGAATCAGAGCATCCAATTACCATAAATCAAGACAACACTTCCATACCTGTAATTTCAATTACAATCCCCAAACAGATATCGTTGAAAGATGCAGAAAAATTAAATTATTCATTGGGCATTACTATTAATACAATACATTCGGAATCACGTGATATACGGGCATTTATAGATTGGGGGGATGGTACCAAGCAGGTAGTGGACATTAAACCAGATATGCTTACCAAAACAACGATAGGTAAAGAAGGCTCAAAAGATTATAGTAGTATTTACACGGGCACAGTGACAGTCCCTTGCAAATATCAAAAGGCTGGAGTATACAGTGCGATAGTAACTGTAGAAGCAATTTTAGATGGAGAAAAGATAAACTCATTGCCAGCAAAAGCAACAGTGGAGGTGGTTGAGTAACGTAAAGCAGGCATACCTCCCCATTGCAGTAAATAATCCTCTGCCTTTTTATTCATAGTATCTTTTTGGTCAATTATCACTGATGGCTGTTGGCCCAGTAAAGAAAGCGGTGAATCGGATTCCAACAATTGTGCAAATAGGGGTTTTGCAGTATTTTTATCCATTTGTATCAATTCTTGTAACATAAATGGCCATAGCTCATAAATCCAGATTCTACCTGCAAGTGATTCACGAATGTTTTTTAATAAAAGAATTTGACTTGAGCCCAGTAGTAGAGAAAAATTAATTGATTGTTCATCAAAACAATATTTAATTTTTTCAAATACTTCAGGTGCTTTTTGGACTTCATCAAGAATAGCTGTGCCAATATCCAGTGGCCAATTGGTAGTAGCAATTTTTTTTACCCGTAAGCGGATTTCTGGTGAATCAAAGTTGATATACTGTAGATGGGGGTAAGCCTTTTTGGCAAGGGTAGTTTTTCCTGTTTGACGTGCGCCGGTGATCAATACCAGTTTTCTTTCTGTATCGTGTGGAAGAATTGTGCTTAAACTTCTATGAATATACTGTAAATTTTCGCTCATAAGCGTAAAATTTACAGTATATTTTACGAATGTCAAGTTTTTTTTAGATTTGGGTTTATTTGGTAAATTATTTTTCGCCTATTTTAGGAGCAGTAGGAACTGCAAAATTATATCTAATTGCAAATGCCAATGCTAAAGGATTTTCATTGCCACTTGTCCACGCTTTGCCGGATACAAAATATGGGCCAACAGTAAATAAATCTACATTGGCAAGCCAATCAAAGGTAAAATTATCAAGTTTATATGATACACCAATTGCAATGGATGTTTGCGATGATGTAATATCATCAAATGTAGTAGGGGTAGTGACAGTCCCCTGATTGGTTATATTTTTACCGTCGTATGAAATAGGGGTATAAATATGCTGGATCACACCAAATCGTCCTTTCCAGTTTTCGGAAAGATTAGCTTCCAGTCCAACAATTATTGGAACTTCAATTGCCTGGTATGTTAATTTATATGTATCGACATTGTTTGCAGGTGTTATTGCATCCTCACCACTGTAGTTATTAGATAGCATTGTAATTTTTGTAGCAAACCCCACAAAACCAGTTACATTATTTGCCATGGACATTTCGTCACTGACCCCTATCATTATTGTTTGCCCTTTTCTTTCAAAGGTATCATTGGCGTTTACATTATTTGTTGGAGTGCCGGTATCGTTTATCTTCATTACTCCTTGGGTACTTCTGTTAATCATGCTGTACTGACCATAAAAATGAAACCTGTGCGAGTTTGTTGCCTGATAATTTATGCGCATTGCACCACCAATATCCATTGCACCTTTTGATTTGTATGACATATCAAAATCAATACCTGGTTCATCCTTTGTGTAATTATTGTCCAGTACATACATGTAATAAAATGCACTTACATCCATGGTGACTTTGTTGTTAAATACAATGTTTGCAGCAAGGCGAGCAGAATAATCTGCATTTATTAAATTATATTCTTCGTGTTCGTTGGTAGCACTATTGGCATCTCGTTTATGTTTCCATGAAGTTCCATATCCAAAATATGCACCTATGGAAAACCTATTAAATTGATATGCAATCATTGCGCTAAAATTTTTCTGTGTTAATTTTTCACGTAAAGCAGGGGATGTGGTATTTGTTCCTACCAGTGCACTTGCATCTTCTGGGTCGGTTAAGTCAAGTATAGATGTATCTAAAAGCTCAACCTGGTATGCATTAAAATTTTGTGAACTTGATGAATGAATATATTTTGATTTACCCTTTACCGAATAGACATCTTTATGGAAAAGACTATCAACCGATGTAGTATTCCATAGATCATTATCAACAGGAGCACCAAGGTCCATTCCAATAAATAATTTGCCAGTGGGATTGTAGAATATCCCACCTCTATTTTGCCCTGATATAACGCCTATACGTTCGGCATAGAGTGTATCAACAAGATATTTTCCCAAATATGCCGGGTTGTCATAAATATATGACTGTAATCCATCAATAAACCAGGGATACTGGTATAGTCCCATTCCCATATCACGGGTGGTAGTGGCAAAGGCAAAAGGTGGGATAAAAAATAAAAGCATTGCAACTGCAAAAGCTTTAAATATTTTACTGATATTCATAAACAGCTCTCCTTTTATTTATTAAATTTTATATTTATTAATTTTTATTATTATAAAAAAATACTCTGCATTATTTTATAGTTAATATAAATACCCTATATATCCATACACACTTTTTGAGTTAGAACTATGAATTTGGAAATAGTAGTGATACATTCCTTCACATCCCATAATAAAGCTGTTTTTAATTAAAAAGAAAATACCACTCCCTCCACCTAATGTCATTGATAAGGAACTATCGCTAGAATTGTTAATCTTTGATAACAGCACACTTAAACCCGGACCTGCTTTTGCCTGGAAATAGACTATCTTATTTAATGGCAAGGTAAATGTAACAACAGGTAACGCAGTGGTATAAGTTATTGATCCATTGTATTCTTTGTCGGCCAATTTGGTATATGAAAGATCAACACCCAAACCAAATACTGTTTTTTGTATGTTATTTTGTTGTAGCATGACTTTAATAGCCCAATGAGGATTTAGCATTGCAGATTCATTTTTACCTGGTATAAAATAGCCACCACCAATAAGCGCGGCTACCTTTGTATGAACCGTAACTGCATCTTCCAGTGGTATTATTTCTTCCTTTGGGTTAACCATAGGCGCAGGTTTTTTTTGTTGAACCTGCGCATATACCACAATTGTTATCATCACAAAACACGGAATAATTAGAAAATATTTTTTCTTCAAAACCACGGTGTCCCTCTTTCTCTTTAAAGTATAAGTTTTATACTTACCAATCAAATCCGGCTTTATTTCTATCTACCCCAGCATTGAAAAATACACCCTGTAATATACTTGGTACATAGATATACCGCTGTGAGCGCGAATTACCCTGAATAGTAATCTTACAAGCTTTCCAATCTCTGGTGGTATTCCCTGGATCATTTGCTCCTGTTGGCATAATAATTTCACGGACCATACCTTGTGAATCATATATTCGGACTACAATATTTATACCACCAGCATACCAATCGGTACCTTCATAATTTCTTACAGTATAGGTGTAAATACCCCGTGCATACTGCACACCACCATACCGCCACAAGTTAATTGCCTCTGGACCATACCCTGCACCGGTAATGGGGTTGCCTGGATATACATCCTGCACCAGTGCAGTTGTTGATTTGGTACCTGTTCTATCTGGGACAGTGGTACTTCCGCCAGTTCCACGTTCGTACAAACCTGTTTGTTCATTATAATTATATTGCCATGCTGTAGATGAATATCCTATATACCCAACATGGAATCTATTCTGGGGGTTATTATAATTTGTGTCTGCTTCGGTTACCGTTTGAGAAGTAGGTCCAACCACGTGTAAATCTAAATCATTTGGGTATTGACCCCATAGCACTATTACACGTACCAAAGGTTCAACAAGGTATGCACATATTGCCTGTCTTCCCATGTTTTTATTACCATTTACTACCACATTGTCTACAACAAGGTCGTAATATCCTGTTTTTACAAATTTCACACTATATACACCGGGATTTAACGTTATAGTAGTAAATGTGCCATTTGAAGCTGTAGTTTTGGTATCTAATAAATTGTTTTGCCAATCATAAATTTGAACGCTTACTCCAGATAGCTTACTTGCATCATTTGCATCGATAACGGTTCCTGTTATAGTTCCACTGGTTGCGCTGGTGGGCACTAGATACAAGATACCTGCAGTAGTTTGTCCACCTAAGGTAATAGTAATATTTTGCTTTGTAGCACTGTAATAGCCTGTTTTTGTTGCTATTATTTTGTAATAATTGCTGCCAATGGGTACTCCACTAAATGCAAATTCACCATTTGAATCAGATTGCATCGATTGCACTAAGGTATTATCCACCATTTTCCTTAATTCAATAGTAACACCTGATAATATAGTACCACTTATATCCTTTATTGTTCCATAAACTCCTCCTGTTACTGTGATACCATTGGAAGGTGTGCCCCATGCTTTCCAGCTTGGATCATTTATTGGTTTTCCAGTTTGGTCATTAACCGAAACTCGTGCAAAGTACGTTTGAACTTCAGTGCTGGAAACTATATAGTTATAGAAGTCAACATTACCAATTATTGCTTCAAATAGTATATTGTTAAAATTTGTATCCGAAGCTATTTGAATTTTCACGTCAGCCGTGCCATAAGGTCGTACCCAGCTAAATGTTAATGAGGCGGATGTTGCATAATCGCCCATATCAGCTGTTGCAGGTGATGTAAGTGGAGGAGGATTGATAGTCCATGAATATGATGTGGGAGCTATTTGCCAGTTACCAGCTAAATCCCGTGCAATTACATCTATTGTGTAATTACCCGGTGTCAGTCCACTCATTGTAATTGGAAAATCTTTAATAATTTCAGAAGATGCAGGAACCCATGCCCCATTATTAAGCCTGTACCTATAGGCAATAACCTGAGTGCCGGTTACAGAAATGTTCACTGTTGTTTGGGTTGTTGGATTAGAAGGTAGGTTATTTAATGTCGCAACGGGTGGTAGTGTATCAACCTCCCATGAATAGGTGGTAGCATCACTTTCTGCCTGCTCAAAATACGGTGGTGTGTCACTTTTTCTACCGCATACATACATTGTATGCGTACCATCGGTAAGATTTGATAATATAATATGTTGTGAAACGTCTATCCAGTCACTCCATATACCATTGTTCAGTTTGTACTTATACTGTACAATACCAGTACCAGCTATGATGAATTCAGCTGATGTCTGGTTGGTGGGATTATCAGGCCTATTGGTAATTGCAGCAATAGGACTTGTTGTATCAATTCGCCATGTGTATGTTTTTGCATTCTCTACAGCAGTCCAGTTTCCAGCTTCATCGCGTGCAATGACATATAATATGTAGGTATTTTCAAGCAATCCATTTCTAACAATATTATTGCCCAATGCAATAGGATCACTCCAATCTTCAGCATTTATTTTATACTTATAATGGGTAATCCCTGTACCACTCACGGTGATATTAATGCTTGTATCATTGGTAGGATTATTTGGTAAATTCCCTAAAATGATTTCTGGTGGTATGGGAGGAGTAATATCAATAACCCAGGTATACGATGTTGCAGCTGACTCAGCCTGCCATGTGCCAGCCTGGTTTTTCCCAATAACATAAATACTATGACTCCCCTCTGTTAATCCTAATTTTGTAATTGGATATGCTATATCTATTTCACCACTCCATGAACCATTATCCAGCTTATATTTATATGCAATGATATCACCCATGATTTTTATATTTATTCCCGTAGCATTTGTGATGCTTGCAGGTAATGTTGCTATATCAAACTGAGCAACGGGTGTTGAGGTATCAATGATCCATGTATAGGTTGTAGCATTAGAAACTTGCTGCCAGTTACCCGCTTCATCACGAGCAATTACATATAATGTATGTGTACCTGTTGCAATATTATCCACATTAATTGTATCATCATTTTGTACTAAAATTTCCTGGCTCCCTGTTGGATCGGGATTGTCAATTGAATATTTATATGCATACACACCAACTCCATACACACGTACAGTTATGCTCTGGTTATTTGTTGGACTTTGTGGTGTATTTTCAAGCTGCGCAGTTGGTGATATTGTATCTACAATCCATTCAATAGTAGTGGCGCTTTCAACTTCCTGCCATTGGCTAAGTGCATTTTTTCCAATTACTTTTAATATATGATATCCTTCGCTTATAGTATTAATAGAAATAGGATTTGAAGAAGGAATCTCATTAGTCCAATTATCATTATCAAATTTATATTTATATGAGTCTACACCACTTATAGAAATGTTTATTGAATTAATATTGGTATAATACGGTGGACAACCACTAAGAATTGCTGTTGGCATTGATGTGTTGATATTCCACGAATATACTGTTGGTTGTTGCTGCCAGTTGCCCGCTTTATCAACTCCTATCACTTCTATTATGTGTGAGCCTTCGGATAAATTATTTAATGTAATATCAGGATATTCAATTCTATCATATTCCTGACTCCAATCGTTATTATCAAATTTATATCTATATTTTATAACTCCTACACCACCTATTACAAAATCGGCATTTAATACATTAGTTACTGCTGGAGGTTTATTTAATAGAACTATCGTAGGGGGTACTGTATCAATTTCCCACACATATTCAGTAGGCATCTGAAAGCTTTGCCAATTACCGGCTAGATCCTTTGCAATAACCGATAAAGTATATATTCCATCAGCTATGTTTATTTTTTGAATATTGATGTTTTTTATAATTTCTGCAGACCATGGAGAACCGTTAAAACTATATCGGTATGCTACCACGTTGCTGTCACCAGGTGATACTGCTATATCAATGGAATTAATATTGGTATTTGATGCTGGCAGATTGGTTAAGACAGCTGTGGGAGGGGTAATATCAACATTCCAGGTGTACTCTGTTGCTGCTGACTCACTTTGCATATTCCCCGCTGCATCAATGCCCATAACCTTAATGGTATACGTATTTTCTGCAAGTGCAGTTAATTCAATTGGAGTAGAAACGCTATACACACCACTGAGATCACCCGCAACTCCGTTTATAAAAAGTCGGTAGCGATACGCAACAACATCGCCATTTTGTGATGAAACCACAATAGCTGTCTTTTGTCTGTTGGTTGGATTGAGTGGCAGGTTACTTAAAGTACATTGTGGTGCTACAGTGTCTACGGTCCATGTATATGATAGCTCTTCTGTTTCGGTTGAGGTATCGCCAGGTATCAATGCACCTATTACTCGTATAGTGTAATCCCCATCATTAAGATTATTTAAAACAATTGGTTCATCTATAGATATGTAGCCGCTCCATACCTGATTATTAATTGAGTATTTATAAAAATAGATATTATTGCCTCCAAGTACAATTGAAACATTTTTCAATCGTGTATACCTATCTGGTTTACTTACAAATGATATTACCGAACCACTTGCTATTTGCCATTCATATACTGTAGGGGTATTCTGTTCATTGCCAGCTTCATCAATTCCTTTTACTTCTAAGCGATAGTTACCGTCTAATAAATTATTACGCATGATAGGTGCAGTCACACTGATACGATTACTCCAGGGTTCATTGTTAATCCTATATGTATAATACACAACATCAGTACCACTTACCACTATAGCTATCTCTTTAGCGTTTGTGACACTTTCTGGTGTTTTACTTAATGTGGCTACAGGAGGTGTAATATCAACGATAAATTGCACTTCTGTTGCTTGATTGATATCCTGTAAGGTTCCGTTACTGTTTTTACCAACAACCTTTAATACATGTATCCCTTCAGATAGATTTGTGAGCACCAGAGGTTCAGAACATTCTATTTCGCTACTGAACTGGGAATTATCTAATGAGTATGAATAATATCCATCCAGACTACCATTAACTTTTATTGTACATGTAATAGTGTTTGCATTGATATATGGATATGGTCCTGATTCTGTCATTTTTACTTCATTGCCATTAATGGTAGTAAAGACTTCAGATACTATCAATCCCCTTCCTAAAAATTTTGCTATTGCATTCAAAATTTTGTTATTATTAATATCTTTCACATTCTGGACAAGTAATGTATATTCCCTGCCATGATACATGCCATATTGCAGTCCAGTACTTACTGATACTATAACCGATTTATTGTCTACATCAACATAAGGAGCTGGTGATGGTAATACATTTACTCTATTTGCACCCTGAATATAATAATTTTTGTAATCAACTGCACTTGCAGGATCTATTGGTTCATCAAAAGTGATTTTAATTTTATCGTTGGCAATTGCTTCAACTGAAACTATATGGGGAGGTGTGGTATCGGGAGTATAAGGTATACTCATTGCATCACGTTCTTTCTTATAGTTGTGGAATACATCACCACTGCATCCTATAAGTGTTAATAGAATTATCCCTGATATTATTTTAATGATTCTTTCCATAATATGCCTCCCGCTGCCAATGAAAAATATCTCACCGTAACCCATATACTGTTTAATATTTTACCAATTTTACGTTATCAATAATAACATTCATTCCCCGTTCTCCTGCCGAATAAGCTCTTAATTTAATCCATACTGTGCTATAACCACTGCCTGAGAATGAGGAAAGATCCACATAATGGGTATGCCATACTGGATTGTTATCAGCAAAGGACCAATCATATCGGTAAATGTCCATAAACGCACCTGCCTGTACTGGATTAAAATTAACACCATCCACACTTAGCAGCACTTCTATTCTATCAGCGGCATTGTATAAGCGTTCATGATACATGGTAAATTCTAATAGGTAACTACCAACTGTTGAAAGATCAACATAACCTGAAGAAACAATATTTGCATAGCTTGCATCATTCCATTCAAAACTGCTGGCTTTTGCAAAATAACTACCCTGTTGAGGGGATAAAGTAGTACCATTTCCTGCACGTTCATTAGTTACTCGTTGCCAATCAGCATTATCAGTACTAATATTTTTAAATGACGTGAAATATGGGTTGTTGTAATCTTCAAATCCTTCAAAAATCAGGTTGGTTGAACCAGTTGAACTTCCCGTAGTAAATGTGCAAATTACTTGCCCGCTTGCCTGGGCATTATTACTGGCTAAATCCTGAAAACTATTTGTTCCTGAGTTTAAAGTAACTGTATATGTGGTGTTTGCAGCCAATTGCGGAATAGTAAATACTACTGTTCTTCCACCTTCAATCCAGCCTTGCCGTGTAGCAGTAATACCTGGATTTAATGTAATTCTTGAATCTCTTGATTGATTCATCATTTCATTAAAACGAATTATAATTTTTCCAATATCTCTTCCAATATTTGAGCTCCCATTATATGGTGTGGTTGCAATAACTAATGGTTGCTCGGCATCGGCACCGGTAGTAAAGTTTAGTATACCATCACTAACATACGCTGCTTTACTTACCCTGTTCCCATCGGGGTCTTCAAAGCTGCCACCCCAACCGTATAATTTAAATTGATATTGAGTATTTGCTTTGCACTGTCCTATGAGAGTATACGTAATCTGCGTATAATCAGCCGACCAGCTGTATCCATCGGGAGTAAGGGGAGATGGGGTGGTTGAACCTGAAGCGCCTTCATAAATCTCCAGCCATTGCTTTTGTGTATTCATTGGTCTATTGAAAGTAATGCGCACATTGGTAAGTTTTCTGTTAATTCCTGATGCCCCATCAGTTATAGCTGAATAGTTAGTACCGTTATTTGTTGAGATTTGAATATTAGTAATTTGGGGCAAGCTATATGTGGTGAATTGCCAGGTAGTTAATGGCAACGCATTATTATATCTATCTTTGATAGTATTGGATAAAGTTACTGTATAGGTAGCATTATTTTGTAATTCAGAACCAGGCGTTAATGTTGCTGTTCTTGTAGCTTCGTCGTACATCACATAACATGTTGGCACTCCACTACCGGTAAGCGTAAATGTGGTGTTAGTTACATTAATAACAGGCTCGCTAAAGGTTACTGTTATTACAGGCTTTAATGGAATATTGGTAGCTCCCGGGGCCGGATATCTGTAGATAATAGCTGGCGGGGTAATATCAGGTTGTGTGGTAAAGCTCCACTGATTGACACTGGAAGATTGCAAGTAGTTACCAGCACTGTCTAAAATTCCCGTTGGTCCATCAAGCACCATAACAGTATAATTAGTATTTTGCTCTAAATCATCAATAGGATCTAATGTTGCAACAAATGTTTGTGAATTATAGGTTATATTAATGGGTAGGTTTGAAGTGCCTTTCTTTAATTGAATCTTTGTTGTAGCATTAACCACATGTTCACTAAATTGTACTGATATATTTGTATTCAGAGCTACATTGGTGGCACCTGGTGCAGGGTAACGGCTACTTGCTACAACTTCGGGTGGTGTTGTGTCGGGCAATGGTTGAGTGGTAAATTGCCATGTATATTCATTCAACATATGATTGGGTGTCTGTGCCTGATCGGTGATAGCAGTTGTGATATGAACTGTATAGGTGGTATTTCCCTGTAAATTGCCATTTGGCAGCAAGGTTAATGTTTTATTTTGATTATCGTATACTATTGATGCACTTATTGCTGGTTCCAAATAGAATGATGAACTGTTATAACCCTGTATTGGTTCTGAAAATGTTGCTTGTATTTGCCCATTCACCGGATAGGATGATGTACCGTGAGGAGGATACACGCTCACAACCTGCGGTGGAATATTATCAGCCGGTGTATTAAAAGACCACGATAAAGGCACTAAAGAATTATTTGCTCTATCCTTAATAGCATTGGTTAAATATGCAGTATATGTTGTTTCATAGGGAAGATCCTGTAATACTGTAAGCTCAGCAGTTTGCAGGCCCTGATTATAGGTAACAGCTGCTGGTATGGTGACGTTGTACTGATCCTTAATATAAAATGAGCTACCACTTACACCCTTTACATCCTCGCTAAAAACCACCTGTACCACTTTGGTATTCCAGTTAGATGCACCCTGTGTAGGTGTTTTCAAAATTACAGTGGGAGCTTCCTCGTCTAATGCGGTAATGCTAAACGTCCATTCGGTGAGTGGTAATGGATTCTGTGATGGGGATATATCGGTAATGCCACTTGTTAAGCTAACCTTATAGGTACCAGTTGTAGTAACATTACTCAAAGGTATTAAAGTAGCACTTGCAATATTATTCTGTGCATCATAGGAATACTGAACACTACATGGAACTTCATAGCTATCAGAAATACGTATTAATTTAAAAGTATTGTCATTTACATTTTGCACTCTCTCACTAAAAATAACCCGTACTTCAACAGCATTTCCAGGAATATCAGGAGTCCCTTCATCGGGTGTTTTGAATGTAACTGATGGCGGTGTAGTATCGGGCGTTGTCCTGAATGACCATATAACATCAGAAGCAAGTTTATTACCTGCAACATCCTTTATATCGGTAGTATCGCCACCTTTCACAATAATAGTATACAGTTGATCATATTTTAAATTGCTATTTGGCGTTATATTGGCTCTTTTTGCAATGGCGTCATAATTTATCATTGTCAAAATAAGTATGCCATTAGCATCACCTTCTTTTAGCTGTATGGTAGCAGTACCTGCACCGCTCACTGGCTCATTGAAATCTATCCTCATACTGGCCGAAACCGGAATATTCTGCTGTTGTAGGTTAAAATCTGGATATGAGCTAATGATATACGGAGGTGTCGTATCGGGTTGTGAGCTGGTTATGAATTGCCATTCGGTAAGATTGAGGGTATTATTGTTTAAATCTTTTATATCGCTTGTTAAAATTACTTTATACGTTGTTTCAAATAACAACGCAGTTGATGGTGTAAATGTTGCTGTTTTTAGTGCATCGTTATAGGTAACAGTACCTGAAATATACGAATTATTCTCTGCATTTTGTAATGAAAATGACAGCTCATTTACTCCTGTTACCCTTTCGCTAAATGTTACTGTTATAGATATATTTGTGCCCACATTTCCTTCATTAATAGAAGGATATCGATAAGTGACACAAGGTTTGGTATTATCAGCAGTTTTAAACTGCCAGCTTGTTTCAGCAAGTGCATTATTGGCATTATCCTTTATTGCGGATGTTAATCGCACTCTATACCACACCCCTTCAGATAGTGTTAAACTAGGGGTAAATGTAGCTTCCTGCATTGAAGGATTATATACTACAGTGCCTTGTACCGGTTCGTTGGTATCAACACGTTCTACGATAAAGCTAGTAGTGCCAACATTGATAACACCTTCACTGAATGTAACAGTAATGGTAGTGTCGGTTGGTATGTTTTCTGCACCATCATCAGGTGACTTTGAGCTTATTGATGGTGGTGTAGTATCAGGATCATTTGCTGTTGTAAATTCCCATGATATTGGTGCACCATCCAATGGGTTATGAGCTAAATCCCTAATGTTATCAGATAATGTTACTCTATACTGGGTATTGCTTTCTAAAGTATTGGGATAACATAGTGCTGTTTTTGTGGTATCATTATAGGTAATAATAGAATTTACAGCTTCCCATGTTGCACCAGTCCATTTTTCAAGTTTAAAATTATTTGTGTTGGTAACAGTATAACTTTTTATTGATTCACTAAATGTTACACTGATGACAGCATTTGTAGATATGCCTGTTGCACCACTATCAGGGTATTGTGATACTATTGTAGGATTATGGGTATCGTTGGTTTTAAAGCTAAATTGATGTGCATCTAAGGTATTTCCTGCATTATCAGTTATAGTATCAGTGCAATATACTGTATACGTAACCCATTCTTCAAGTGGTTGAGCAGGGGTAATTTGCACTTTATGGGTATCAGGGTTATAATCAATTGTAGCATCTACCGTTTGCTGTCCTTCTTTTTTTATAAAGACAGTAGCATTGCTTATATTGTTTACTGGTTCGCTGAAGACAACATAGATTGGAGTTGTTATATCGACGTAATACTGCGCGTTTGGGCTTTTATCAATGATGGTTGGCTTTTCTACATCTGCTTCTATACCTGTTGCAAATGCCCACGATTCAGGTGATAGGGCAACCCCCGCTTTACTTCGTATATCATTTGTAATAGTTACATAATACACTGTATTATAATCAAGATCTACTAAAGGGTCTAACGTTACGGTTTTTGATGCATCGTCATACTGGATAGTTGCTGGCACCTTACCAGTGACACCTAATTTTTCTAAATATACGGTATTGGAATTAACATTAATAATGCTTTTATTGAATGTAATAATAATGTTAGTATTTATAGGAATGTCGGTAGCACCGCGTTCGGGATAGATACTTATAATAGCAGGAGGCTGGGTATCAGCATTATTTGCCCCAGAGGAGCACATTACAAAAGGAAATAATACAAGAATGAACAGTAATAATGAAATACCATACTTTTGTTTTATAGTATTGCTTTGTAATATTCTCTTGTTCAATTGGTTACTTTTCATCTTGTGCCTCCCATAAAGGCATTTAATGTTTATAATCATTTCGTTTTAGCTATATTATTTCATAACTCATTAATTGCTACTATTGTTCATCCTCCAAAGGATTATACTGTAACACATGCTGCACCTGATTTTGGGGTATATGCACAATGCCTTTTGGCATAGTGATTTCTAATTCTTTTCCCTGTGCCTGAACATAACCTTTTATTACTTTTTTATTTTTTAATATAATTTTTTGCAATAATCCCTTGTTGTGTTCAAGTATTCTGTATTGTATCATTTCTTCAAAATTAGTATTGCCACGGGTTATAAGATACGGTATATGAGAAGATAAAATATTTACTGCATGAATGTCAGAAGATGTATTATTATTTTTAAGTTGTGTAATAAAATGTATACGTTGCAGTTCATTATCTTCTATTGGAGTTAGATCGGTAATATAATAAGATTCATACACTATGACTTTTTTATTGTTATCAATATGCTTTAATTCATTGTTGCGTGATAAATAGATTGTCCCATCACCGTTTTTTATCCAGAGTTCACCACAGTTGGTAGTTGCAATAAAACGAGCCGTACTTATTTTCCCATCATATCGGTAAGCACTGGTTGTACACATCAAAGGCAAAATTTTAGCAGATAGTATATCAAAAATCCCATTATGCAGGAGTATAGAGAAATAATTATCGTGGAGGCCATCAAATTGTATAGTTGTGTTACTATATACAATACAATACACATCTTCAGATCGTAGTATGCAAAAAGAAGAGTTGTTGGTAACAAGTTGGGAGTATATTGAAATGTGGTCGCCAGTAAAAACTCTTTGCCCATTTACTAAAACAGTACCTGATGCAGCTTCCACAATAAAATTGTCATGAATTTTTGTAGAACATGACACCAAAAACATGCTTATTTGGAAAAACACTGTAGCCATAATCAGGCTATATGGACTTATTTTACTCATAATTTAGTCTACTTGTCCTCTTAAAAGAGAGTGTAATATTAATTCAAGGGAATATCTATATTAATGTAAAAATAATTACCTATATTACTTATTAATATTCGACTATATTAAGTATTATTTAATTAATAATTTTTCTTGTAATTTTATTTAAAATGTTAACCAGGTGATATTTTCTATTAAACTTTATATACATTTATTTCAATAACAAATAAAAAACCGACCAGCATGTTTTTCAAAAAAATATATTGTAATAAAAAAGTCAACATATTTTCATTATTTTTTAGCAAAAATAATGAATAAAAAAGAGAAACGATTTTCAATGTAGCAAAATAAAAACTTTACTACCTAAAACCAAATTTTTTCCTTGACAGATATACTATATAAAAGTATAGTATATCTATGAGTCAGAGAATTATATTCCATGTAGATATGGATGCCTTTTTTACTTCGGTTGAGCAGGTGGATAATCCTTCGCTTAAAGGTAAACCTGTAGTAGTTGGGGCTAATCCTAAAGAAGGCAGGGGCCGCGGTGTAGTTTCAGCTGCAAGCTATGAGGCACGTAGGTTTGGCATTCATTCAGGTATGCCTATCTCTAAAGCATATAAACTATGCCCGGGGGCTATCTTTTTGCCCCCACGGTTTGACCGCTACGTTGAACTATCGCACACCATTATGAAAATTTTTGAACAGTATTCACCATGTATTGAGCAGATAAGCATTGATGAAGCATTTTTGGATTGTACGGGGACACTGAAGCTATTTGGAAGCGTGGAAACTATTGCCCATAATATTAAACGTGATGTTTTTACACAAACGGGGCTTACCTGTAGCATTGGAATTGCAACAAATAAGTTAGTGGCTAAAATTGCATCGGATTTGCAAAAGCCTGATGGGCTTACCATGTGCCCGCCGGGAATGGAAAAAGAATTTTTAGCACCACTGAGCATTTCAAAATTATATGGTGTTGGCACAAAAACACAGAAGTACCTGGAGTCATTGGGATTCAAAACCATTGGTGATATTCAGCGTGCTAGTGAAAACTATTTGCAAAGCCTTCTTGGCAAATGGGGTGCAGTGTTACATCAGTTTGCATTAGGTATTGATAATCGCCCCGTTGAGCCATACTCTCAGGCAAAGTCGGTGAGTGAAGAAACAACCTTTGATGTTGATACTGATGATGAGGATGGTATAGTTTCTACGCTGACTGAGCTTTGTGATCGTGTAATACGAAGGGTTAGAGCCGCTGAATTTTCTTTCAAAACAGTAACATTAAAAATACGATTGGAAGGTTTTGAAACATACACACGCAGTAAAACATTACAGCAGCATGCCCGTGATATGGCAATACTGCAAAAGGAGATTCTGCGGTTATACATTTCATTTGGAAGGGGTAAAAGAAAAGTACGGCTTTTAGGTGTCAGGGTTTCAAATTTGCTTTGTAACGCTGATGTGCAGATGAACCTTTTTGAGAACCAACAAAAGGTTGAAAAAATTGAGGAAGTTATTGATAGTATTCATAACAGGGGGCTTACTGTGCTGCGAGCTTCGGTAATAAAGCCACCAAAAAGAGGAAAGGGGTAATATGGCTCAACGTTTGTATGAGTATGTACAAAATATGGTTGCACAGTGGGGTGTGGATAATCCTTTTTTTGGCGATAGTAACCAGGGACAGCTGGTTGAGCAATGGACTACTGATTTAGAGGGGCTTGAGATATTCTATTCGTATGTACGTAACAGCAGGTGGGTTACTATCACCGTATTGCCTACAAAGACAGGCATACGTCCTGAAAAAGAAGTATATCGGTGGAAAGGGTATATAAATGAATACATTGCTGAAACGGCAGTGTGGTGGGCATTTGAACTGTTAACAGAGAGCGAAGCACGGAAATTTATGATACAACATAAACCAAAAGTTGTATTTTCATTTATACGATTAGGCCATCCCTATGAATTGATTGTAAAATTTAACGGGTATTGTTGGGTTGTTGAAGATTGATGCAATTCTACAATCTCTTCTTTTGATAATCCTGATTGTAGAGCCTTTTTTGCATGAAACCATGCACAGTAGGGGCAACTGTTTACTGCTGTGACAACCAGCATGATTTTTTCAATAAAGCTCTTATTAATTTTAGTGTCTATAAATAATCCAATTATTGAAGGAATATGTAAGAGAAGATATGCAATATCTTTACAAAGGAGTGAAAAATTATACATTCGTTTATCAAAATTATATTTCATTGGTACATGTCATTGAAGAAGAGTGATGCTGTAAATGTAGCACATGCAGAATGGATGAAAAATTATTTTTTTAAAAGCAATGTAGTATCAAACCATTAATTATTCTTAAATGTGGAAATTTGAACAAAATATAAAATAGTGTACACTATATTCATTATTATATTTTTTAAGGAATTATTACTGATAATTTTTTATAAAACCCCAAATAAAAAAGGTGTCCCAAAAGACACCTCTTTGCAATGACTTTTGCCTTCCCGTCATTGCAAGGAACGAAGTGCTGAAGCAATCTCGCCTTTCGCACCATGGGATTGCTTCACTTCGTTCGCAATGACACATCGGCCAATCCCGTCATTGCGAGGAACGAAGTGACGAAGCAATCTCATAGTTGCGAGCGCCGCAGGCGCGTGGCAATCTCATCTTCTGCATCATTGAGATTGCTTCACTTCGAAATGCTAAGTGCAAGCACTTCGACATGCTCAGCACAGGCGCTACACTCGCAATGACATTGCACTCACGCCATTGCATGCCCTACCGTTTCTTTTGAGACGACCCCATCTTTATTATACAGGAATTTGTTTGTTAGTGCGCGTCCATATCTTCATCTTTTCAGCCTGTTTCACAAGATCATCCTGGAATTTTGGATGAGCAATGCTTATAAGCTTTTCTGCACGCATCCAGGTTGGGCAGGCAACAAGTTTAACTGCACCAAATTCAGTCACTATGTAGTCAACCATCTGGCGGGGGATAGTTACTGTTGAAGCAAGGGGAAGCTGAGGGACTATTCGTGACTGAAGCTCGCCTTTGGAATCTGTGTATGTTGATGCCAGACATATAAAGCTTTTGCCGCGTTTTGACCACTGCGAACCAAGAACAAAATCCCACATTCCACCGTTGCCACTAACCTGGCCAGAACCTAAGCTTTCAGCATTTACCTGTGAAAACAGGTCAACCTGTATTGCATTACATATACTTACCATGTCATCATTCTGTGCAATGATACGTGGGTCATTGGTATAATCAACGGGATACGACGCTAATGCCTGGTTATTGTGCATAAAATCGTACATGCGCTGGGAACCTATTGCAAAGGTGTACACGCATTTAAATTTATCAATATTTTTCTTTGCACCATTCATCCTTCCTGATTCTATCATATCAACGTATGCGTCCACAAACATTTCGGTGTGACCACCTAAGTTTTTAAGGTCAGACTGGGCAATAAGTTTGCCAACCATGTTGGGCATACCGCCAATGCCTAACTGTATGCAGCATCCATCGTACAAAAATTTCATGACATGCTCAGCAATTTTTTTGTCGGTTTCGGTTGGGGGAACATCAGGTGCTGCAAAAAGCATCTGTGTTTCAGGTGCTTCCACAATAAAATCAACACGTGATATATGAATGGCTTCCTCAGATCCACCCAAACATCGGGGCATGTTTTTATTAACTTCTACCAGCACATAATCAGCTGCATCCACCTTGGCTGATGTTTCTGAATTTTGTGGACCAATGTTAAAAAATCCCTGATCATCCATGGGCCCAACCTGTAAAATGGCAATCCATTTAACATTTTTACTTTTTTCAGGTCTATTGTAGTAGTATGAACGGTAACCCGGATCAATATGTTCATGCGGATCCTGGTTTAGCAGATAGCGATAGTAGAATGGTGCCCTGTGGTACAATATTGGGCAATAGTAAGCAGCTTCAACCTGAGTGTGAAGAAGACGTGTTAGCTTACTCCATTGCCAGTCAATATACGTAAAGCTTTGAGGATATTTTATAACCTCAGGTACTGGGGGCAAAGTTACTGCTGTATAGATTAAGACGTCCTTTAATTCAGGAGCTCTTCGTGCCAGTGCCTGGTCAAGGATAACTGGTTTTCCATTGAAAAAACCATAATCCACAACGTCCCCACATTCAACAACTTTTACCGCTTCATCTGGTGTTGTTAACTTGGCTTTGTATTCATTCCAGTAATTCATATGTTTTCCTCCATATAGAAAAATAATCTCATCAAAAATATTATAATAATACAATCTTATAATGTCAATGAAAATATTTATTATTATTTATAATTTTTAAGATAGTTAATAATATATATACATAATATATAATATGTAATATTAGAACAAAGCAATTACAGGTATTGAGTGATGATACTCAATATTTGTCATATATGATAAGTTTAATCATTAATTATTCCTAAAATATGGAAATTTGAACAAAATATAAAATAGCAATCTCGCCTTTCGCACCATGGGATTGCTTCACTTCGTTCGCAATGACACATAGGCTAATCCCGTCATTGCGAGGAACGAAGTGACGAAGCAATCTTGTCTTCTGCTGCATTGAGATTGCTTCGCTACGCTCGCAATGACTTTCTACCTGCGTCATTACAAGTCCCACTGTTTGTTTTGGGACACCCCCATTAATTATGAAATTTTTTAAGGAATTATTATTGAAGTTTAATTATGACTTTACTTTCTTGATTATAGAGATTTAATATAAGAAGATATAAAGGAACTTCTAAAAACTGTTTTTTAGGATGTTCGATAGTGGGCACAATATATATGAATGATTTCATAAGAAATCAGTTTTTAAGAGGTGTCCATACTATATAGTCAATTGTGCTACAGTTTAGAAAAATAATATCATGAGTTAAAAAATAGAAATATCATTATACCAGAGTAAGGCAATATTACGGGTGAATCACTTTTAATAAAGTTCTCATTTTCAGGTAAAGAGGCTAATACTAATTTTGTTTTGAGTAGTTGAAAAATCCTTGACAATTGAAAAGTTGCATAATGATATAACAATAACATTATTATATAAATAAATCATTTGCCAGTTCAAATAAATAGCTTAAAGAAATTTTTTTCAGATGCTGTTGTATCATAAAAATATAAAATTGTAATACTTTATAAAGAAATTGTGTACCAAAGTGAATATATAAAAATTATTTTAAATAAAAAAATTTATGGCTGAAATATTTTTTTATCATTGATAATATATATAAAATCAGGAGGTTAATGTAATGATGGGCTCACCAAAAATAATAGCGGTTATAATTATTGGTATTATCCTGTTAGGTACTATAGTTGCCACTGCAATTTTGGTTGGTGATAATAAAATAGAGTTATCCATTGATTATTCTTTATCAATACCATATACTGAGATGGCTCTGCAAAGCTCAAAGGATATTTTTATCTTCTCAGATATTGATTCAATGAATAAGGATGTGGCTCAAAAGCTCATTATTACTTTTACACCAAAAATTGAGTATCGCATAAAGCCACTTGATGCACGTAACTGTATAATAGAAATATTTAATCCACTTCCAGCAAATGAATATCATTTTACTGTAGATCTTAAAAATGTTGATAAGCAAGATTTAAAAATAACATTGAATAATAGAGAAATTGAACTGGGAAAAGAATATTATTTTGTCACTCCGCTTCTTGAAGTCAGTAGCTGGCATCGTGATAGTAAATTGTTAAATGCACCTATTACATTTAAATTTAATTTCCCTGTAGCTTTGGAGATATTGAAAAAAAATATCAGCATAAGTCCACACGTTGATTATGACCTTGTGTATGATGCTAATGATTCAAAAAAAACGATAGTGATTTTAAAGCCAAAAGATGAAAAAAAAGCAACTCAATACAAGTTAACAATATCCAGTGAAATGACACCAATTGGCGGTGTTAAAGGTATGGAGTCAAAGTTCACCTGCCATTATGAAACCTTTTATCCTTTTGAGTTGATGGAGGTGCAATCCACATACAATAGATATGGTGAAAACTCAACCTTTTATCCCGATTATCCAGTTGAATTTAACTTTAACAATCCTGTTGAATTAAAAGAAGGTGAATCAATTGCTTCATATATTACGGTTTCCCCTGATCCTGGCGGTGTTCAGATAAGTCAATATGGATCAACAATTTCAATTAGTGGCAATTTCATTGGTAAAAATAAATACACAGTAACTATCGCCAAAAATTTAAAGGATGTATATGGCCAATCACTTGAGGAAGATATTAGTGAAACAATTACATTTGAACATGCCTTTTCATATTTTTCATGTCCAACAGGTAACATGATTATTGAAAGTTATCTTGATGCAATCATCCCAATACGGATGATTAACGTTTCTTCATTTACGTGTAGATATTTATCGCTGGTGAATGAATCTGACATTGCAAAATACGTAATAAATCCAACTGAATATTTTGACAAACATGCAAAAGAAAAAAAATATTCAATAAAATGGTCGTGGGATGTGTATAAAACTATTAAATATGATTTTTCAAAACTGCATAATGCAAAGTATGGCTTTTTTGTGTATCAGATAATACCGGAAGAAGAAAATCCATATAGTAAAACAAAAGCAAAATACAGTGGCGTAATACAAATTTCGGATATTGGGGTAACGGTTAAAGAAACTAAGAATCAAATGCTTTTTCACGTTAGATCGCTTCTTGATAATAAACCGATTGAAGGTGCTTCTGTGTTTTACAGTGATAGTACCAGTCCAGCTAGCATAACCGATAGTAAAGGTGTTGCTATCATACCCAATAATAAGTGCCAGTTTTATCAGGTGAAATATTCTGATAGCAAGTTCTATTACACAAAAGCCCAAGAAATGTATGATGAAGATGAGTATAGTGATTACAGCATAAATACATTTTCTATACCACAAAGGCACTGGGGAACAAATTACCATATAAACAGACCAAAGATGCTCCTTTTTACGGATAGATATTTGTATAAACCTGGCGATGTAGTTCATGTAAAAGGAATTTTTAGATATAGAAACAATGATGAGTGGAGCCTTAAACCACCATTCTCACCCATTAGCAATATTGTAATAAAGGTGTTTGATTCTAAAGACAATGAAATGTATTCATTTAAAAAAGCTATAACCGAGGATGGTGATATTTCATTGGATATTGACTTAAAGAAGAATTGCCCCACAGGATATTACAGGCTTGAGGCAACTGCCAATAATAAAGAATATAATTTTGATGAGAGTATTAAATTTCAGGTGGAGGAATTTAAACCTGCTAAAGCTGAAATGAAGATAAATCCTGATAAGTTAAAATATATATGGAATGAAGTATTAGGGGTGGACCTTTTGGGATGGTACTTATTTGGTGCACCTGTTATGAACGATATTGAGTATACAATATCCATAACCCCAATTGTGTATAAAAGCCAGCGATTCCCTGAATATTCATTTTCAACTCAGCTCTATGACTATTATGATGAGTATGACGAGTATAGATCATCACCTACGTTGATAGCAAGTGGTAAAGTAAAGACAAACGAAAATGGAGTGGGCAAAGTGTATGTTCCGTTGAGGGCAAAAAATGATATAACAAATTGTGAAGTACTAATTACAGCAAAGACGTATCTTTCAGATGATTCACCGGTATTTGGTGCAAAGTCAGGTATACAGGTATTGCAGCCGGTTCACTTTGGAATAAGGGTGCCTCAGTACTTCAACTATGCAGGCAATACTATGACTGTGCAGTTGGTTGCGGTGAATAGCAATGATGCAGTAGTTGAAAATAATAACGTTTTGCTGGTAATTAAGCAACACAAATGGGTATCCTATCAGTTAGCCGGTGTGAATGGGCGATTGCAGTGGGGATATAAAAATATTGAAACGAATGTGTATTCGCAGGTGCACAACATAGGGAAAAAGGATATAACTATTGTTATTAATGAACCTGGCTACTTTACGGCTGAGCTGTATGATATCCAAAATCAGCAGAAATATGCGGTAAAGGACTTTTATGTATTGGGTAAGGGTGAAGCTGGATGGCGAATGAATGATGATGAGACAGTTGATGTAGAAATGGATAAGAAGAACTATGTAGTTGGCGATACTGCAACGCTGCTTGTAAAAAATCCGTTTGAGAATGCAACAGCATTTGTAACAATAGAACGGGAAAAGTTTTTTGACTACTTTGAAGTTCCAGCTACATCCAGCATTGTAACAATCCCCATTAAGATAACTGAGGAGTATATACCCAACGTTCATGTAAGTGTGATGCTCTATACTGGAAGAAGTGGTTTTGATAAAGTAAAAGATGGTGAAGATCTTGCCAAGCCAAAATGCTATATTGGCTATGCAAATATAAAAGTTATCCCACGACAGAAAAAATTAGATATCATAGTAAATACCGATAAAAAACAGTACAAACCTGGTGATAACGTAACACTGAATATGATCATAACCGATAACAAGGGACAACCTGTAAATGGTAAAGCTACAATCTCAGTAGCTGACAGAGGGGTTCTTAATCTTGTAAACTATATTTTACCTGATCCAATAGACTTTTTTTATCAGCCCCGCCCGCTTGCTGTTACAACTTTTGATGTACGTCAAATAATATTGGGACAGCGTTATTTAAAAGAAAAAGGTGAACTTATTGGTGGTGATGGGGGCATAGCTTCAATGGGGATGATTGTTCCAAGATCTAATATTAAGTATACTGCATATTACCGGGCAACTGTCAATGTTGAAAACGGTCATGCACAGGTATCATTTAAGTTACCTGATAACATTACAAGTTTTAAGACAATGGTTGTTGTTCATACCCCGGAATCAAAGTTTGGTTATGGAGAAACAACGTTTGATGTTAAAAAACCTTTGATGGTTTTACCAACTTTTACGCGATTTGTTCGTGTTGGTGATGTTTTCAATGCCGGTGGACTTATATTTAACTATACCGGCAATAAACAAAAGATAAATGTAGGAATTGAGCTAAAAGGTGGAATGAAGCTTAAAGATGGTAAATCATCACAATTAAAAGAGATAACATTGAAAAATGGACAATCAATAGAGGTGCTTTTCCCCATAGTGGCGGGAAATGATAGAACTGCCACATATATACTTACGGCAAAAGCAGGAGCATATACCGATGGTGTTATAGATACAATTCCTGTAAAAGCACCCAATATTTATGAAACCGTTGCAGTATATGGAAGGATCACAAAAGAGGATGAGACAAAAAAATATAAATTAGATATTTCTAAAAATATTATCCCCAATCTTTCTTTTGTAAATGTATATGTAAGCCCTTCTCAATTTGCAGAATTGAAGGGAAGCCTGGATTATCTTGTTGAATATCCGTATGGTTGCTTAGAACAAAAAGCGTCAAAGATACTTCCGTTGGTTCTTGGTCAGGATATCATATTGCAAAAAAATTTGCTGAAAGTTAAATCACAGCAAGATTTGCGTTCTACTGTACAAACAGTACTGGATAAGTTCCCTGATTATTTTAAAAATGACGGCTTTTCATATTGGAGTTCGGATTATGGTGAACCTTCAAGTTATTTGACAGTATATGCAACTTTTGTTTTAACCATGTCAAAAAAACGCGGCTATGCTATTGATGAAACAGTTTTCAGAAAATCTTTGGAAACAATAAAAAGATTTGTAACAAAAGGTATTATTTTCAAACACGAGGAAAAATGGTTCTCATCAAGTTATAAATATCTTACATTATCGTTTGCCCATTATGTTGCTGCCCTAAATGGTATCACAAGTAAGAGTGATTTGGAGCTTGTCTACAATTCACTCAACAAAGAAAAATCAGTTATGTGTACAGGGTATGCATTTTTGCTCAAAGCAGTATCCCTGCATCCTGATTCAGCATTTAAGCAATCAATGATTAATGATGTGTCCAGGAAACTATTTTCAACAATGCGCACTGAGTCAGGTTACGTGTATTTTCAAGATGGTGCCGATTGGGATCGCTTTTACTATGATAATGACATCACAACTGCACTTGTTTTACAAGCTTTGCTGGAATCGGGAGTGCATTTTGAAAATGATTTTAAAGCGGTAAATTACCTGTTAAAACAACGTAAAGGAGCGGCGTGGAGAAATACGCATTCAAATGCGTTGATATGGTGGGCATTGAATACATATTTGCAAAAGTATGAAAACGAAAAGCCAAATTTTGCCATAAAAGTTTTGTATAATGAAAAAGAATTAATTTCACAATTGATGCAAAATCAAAATGTTTCATACACAACTAACTATTACATCACCAATGCTGATTTTGGTACTCAATCATTACAGTTTATAAAAAATGGTACTGGTATTCTATATTATATATTTAGGTACCAGTATGTGCCAATTTTTGATTCAATAACATCCAGGGATATGGGGTTTGAGGTATCAAAAGTATATAGAGATGTTAAAACCAAAGATGAAGTGAATGTCTTTAAAAAAGGTGCGGAATATATTGTTGACATTGAAGTGTATACTACAAAAGAAAGAGGCGTAACAGTGCTTGATGACCAGCTCCCAGCAGGGCTTGAGCCAGTTAATGTTTCATTTACAACCGAGGAAAAGCTTAACATTTCAAAAGATAATAAAACCTATGACACATGGGGGACATTTAATCACTATGAACAATACAATGATCATGTTATATATTACGCTGATTTCCTTCGCAAGGGTAAGCACACTATTACGTATAAAGTACGAGCAACCAATACAGGAACGTTTGCTTTGCCTGCATGTAAAGTTGAAGAGATGTACAATCCTGAGGTTTTTGGGATACAGTACTACGGTAGTAAAGTGAAAGTGCAGTAAATATCATGCAATGGTGTACTATATTCAGTAACTATCGCCCATACTATATTATACAGGTTATTGCTTGCTTTTTTTGCGTGGCGATAGTTACTTATATAGCAATCCCATATAGACAATCCTACCTTGCCACACATACACGAGTGCCAATTACTATCTATGACAGAAACGGCACAGTGCTGATGGAGATAGCAAGGGATAAAAGTGGCCTTGCACAGTATATAGATTTAAAAAAAATTCCTGAAGAATTTATTGCACTGTTATTGTTTTCTGAAGATAGAAAATTTTATACACACATTGGTGTTTCACCTTCTGCAATTGCCAGAGCGATTTATCAAAACATCAAAGCTATGCGTGTTGTATCCGGTGGCTCTACCATTACCCAGCAGCTTGTAAAATCAAAAAAAGAAATCCTGAGGAATACCATTTTAACAAAGATATTAGAAATAATAGAAGCAATACGATTGGAAATGCATTTTACAAAAAAGGAGATTCTTGCTGCATATATAAATGAGGTGTATTTGGGGAACAATATATATGGGTTTGAAAAAGCAAGCCAGTGTTATTTTGGTAAGTCATTTACCGATTGCAATCTTCTTGAAGTGGCCTTTCTTATATCCATTGTAAAAGCACCAGGACGATATAATCCTTATAAAAAACCCGAAATAATTGTGCAGAATGCAAAAAGCCTTTTGCAAAAAGCAAATGAATCAGGCTTTTTGCATATATCCCCTGCTGAATTAAATACTTATATGCAAAAAAAAATTTCATTGCAGTATACTGATCAAAACATTACTGCACCACTTTTTTGCTTATATGTGCTGTCACAGGCCAGGAAGCTTTTTCCCGATAAAGATATTGTAGATACATATACCACGCTTGATGTACATCTTTATAAAAATATCTTATCTGTTATGAAAAACTCATTGGATATTATACGAGATAGCAATGCATCGCATGCAGCCATGGTGATGATTGATAATTCTACCATGGAAATTTTAGTAATGATTGGCTCAGTTGATTTTTTTGACTATGAAAAAGGTCAGGTAGATGCTACGCTGATCAGACGGCAGACCGCTTCAACCATGAAGCCATTTGCTTATGCGCTTGCTCTTGATAAAGAAATATTCCATACTTCAAGTATTTTACCTGATGTGTATACACAGTTTTATTCAAAGGTTGGTACATATATACCAAAAAACTTCAGTCAGAGTTATCATGGACCCGTTCGTCTGGCAAAAGCATTGGGATGTTCGTATAATATACCTGCAGTATATGTGGTTAATGCAGTAGGCCTTGTACCATTTTATAATTTCCTGAAAGAAATAGGTTTTGATTCCATAACCCGTTCGCCTTCACATTATGGATTAGGGATAGTGCTGGGTAATGCTGATGTCAGCTTGATAGAGCTTGCAAATGCATATACTATATTTCCACGAAATGGTATATTTTCAAAAGCTGTAGCTGTTACCAGAATAAAGGATGCTAAAGGCACTATCTATAATGTACAAAAAACTACCCCAAAACGTTTGTTGAAATCATCAACCTGTTTTTTAATATCACATATTCTATCTGACTATTCATATAAAGTAGATGCATTTGGAGTACAATCAGCAATTAATTTTCCCTTTCCTTTTGCTGTTAAGACAGGTACCTCAAAGGATTTTCATGATAATTTTATTGTCGGTTATAATAATAGATATACCATTGGGATATGGGTAGGTAACCTTTATAATAAGCCCATGTACAACCTACCCGCAGTATCAGGAGCAGGGATAGTATTAAAAGATGTACTTTTGTATTTATGGAATACAGGATATGAGTTCCCACCATTTAAACCTATAAGCAAGATTAAAGAAACAATGATATGTAAATTATCAGGAATGGTTGCAGGTAAATTTTGCCATGATACGTATACCGAATATTATGATGAGGATAACTTCCCCACTTGTAAGTGCACATGGCACTCCAATAATACAACTGTTGTGCCTGTTGAATATACAGAATGGGCAAAAGAGAAAAAAATGCTTTGTGAACAATCAAAAGAATTAAAAATTATCTTTCCTCTCAATGGTTCAGTATTTAAAATAGAAAAGGCTGTACGGAAAAATATTCAGGCTATACCGTTAAAAGCTCAAACACCTGGAAAGAATATTAGGTGGTATGTGAATGGGAATCTGGTAGGAACTGGTAATGAAGTAATATGGAGGCTTATAAAAGGTGAACATACTATTACAATTAACAACAATGGGCAAATGGATAGTGTAAGAATCAGAGTGATAGAATAGCATAGCGTTCTGCCAGGTGCCAGTGTTCAGTATAATACACATAATTGTATAACGAATATGGATAGTAACAAGAAAATATAATAAAATTAATAAGCAATAATTCTTTAAAAAATTTCATAATGAATATAGTGTACATTGGGGTCGTCTCAAAAGAAACGGTAGGGCATGCAATGGCGTGAGTGCAATGTCATTGCGAACGAAGTGAAGCAATCTCAATGATGCAGAAGATGAGATTGCCACGCGCCTGCGGCGCTTGCAACTAGGAGATTGCTTCGTCACTTCGTTCCTCGCAATGACGGGAAGGCAAAAGTCATTGCAAAGAGGTGTCTTTTGGGATACACCCAATGTACACTATTTTATATTTTATCCAAATTTCGACATTTAGGAATAATTAGTGAAAATTAATTGTCTTTATTCAAATTATTTACTAAGTTGTAAAAAAATCTACAAAAACAATGGAGTGATACTATGATGCACAAACTATTTTATCCTGAATCAGTTGCAATTGTTGGCTTATCTTCACGACAAAACAATATACCACGTCTCACACTGGAAAATATGCTGCGCTGGGGATATAGAGGGCGCATTTTTGGCGTAAACCCAAAAAGCGATGACGAACAGGTAGATGGCATACAGATGTATAAATCCATAGAAGCATTACCTGAGATTCCGGATTTAGTATATGCACTGGTACCAGCAAAGTTTGTGCCCGGAATTGTTGAGGAGTGTGGTAAGAAAGGTGTGAAATGGATGGCCATACCCAGTGGTGGTTTTTCAGAATACAGTGAAGAAGGGAAAAAGTTAGCTGAGCAAACTGTTGCTGCTGCAAAGGAATACGGAATACATTTTGTAGGACCCAATGGATTAACGGTTGCCAACGTAGAAAATGGTTTGTGTCTGCCATTTGTCCCTTTACTGCGCCCTGAGTTTGGTGGCATGTCAATTATTTCACAGAGTGGTGGTGTTGCCATTATGATGTGGAATGTTATTATGGATGAAAATATTGGTATAGCAAAGTTTGCAAGTATTGGAAATAAATTAGATTTAGATGAAGTTGACTTCCTTGAATATCTGGGCAATGATCCGGCAACCTCAATTATTTGTATGTATTTAGAAAGTGTGCCACGAGGAGCTGATTTAATAAAAGTGGCTGAAAAAATAAATAAGCCTATTGTTGTGTATAAATCCAACACCACCCAGGCTGGCAAAAAGGCTGCCATGAGTCATACCGCTGCCATGAGCAATGATGAAGAAATACTCAATGCAGCATTTGAAAAGGCTGGAATTATTAGAATATACAATTATCATGACTTCTTTGCTGTGGCAAAAGCATTCAAGCTTCCTCCTATGCGTGGCAGGCGCATAATGGTTATGAGCCCTGCAGGAGGTTTTGCGGTAATGACTGCCGACCTGTGTGAACAGGCAGGTTTTGAATTTGCTGATCCGGGAAAAGAATTTTATGAAGGTTTGCAAAAATTTTCAAATGCGGGAGTAATCCACTTTTCAAATCCTCTTGATTTAGGTGATATCTATGACCCGGCATTTACTGCCCATGTTGTGTATTCAGTTATGCACAATCAAAATGTGGATGGCGCTGTGTATGTAAGCCAGCGCCCCCAGATGCCTGACCGCGAGAATGTATTTTCCCGAATGTTTTTAGCCGACCTTTCAAAAGAAACGTGGGGTGCCATAGTATCTTCAGGAAAGCCATTGGGGATTTGTTTACTTGGTTTATCGCGTGTTATGGCGCAGATAAAACGTACTGTTAATTTCCCCATTTTCAATTCGCCTGAAGAAATGGTGCGGGCACTAGCCTATCAGATGAAATTTTATACACGGCATCTTGGGAAAAAGAAAGATGAACCATGCACTGTATCGTTTGGCAGTGCATTAGAGTGGATTAAACGCAATACCGGTGAAATTGGCGAAGATGCAATGGAGCTTCTTGCAACAATAGATGTGTCAATACCATCATCAGGTATAGCAACAACAGAAAAAGAAGCTGTGGCCTTAGCAGGGCGCATTGGCTATCCGGTGGTATGTAAACTGGTATCAAAAGAGATATTGCACAAATCAGATGTTGGCGGTGTGATGGTTAATGTAACCGGTGATGATGAGGTCAAGCAGGCTTTTGCAACGATTCATGCAAATGTACTATCGCACAAACCTGACGCAACAATAGAAGGAGTGCGAATTTCAAAGATGGCAGAAAGTGGCATTGATATGTTTGTGGGAAGCAAATATGATGATTCGTTTGGACAGGTAATACTATATGGTTTTGGTGGCATCTATGTTGAGGTATTTAAGGATGTTGCCTGCTCGTTATGCCCTGCAGCAAAAGAGGAAATAAAAGAAAAAATTTCACGGCTTAAATCATTTGCACTCTTGAAGGGAGCACGCGGGCAAAAACCAAAAGACATTGATGCATATGTGGATGTAATATGGAAGCTTTCACATCTTTTAGCAAGGGCACCTCAAATAAAAGAACTGGACTTAAATCCTGTACGCGTATTTGATAAGGGCTGTCAGGTGCTTGATATCAGGCTGAAGATTGTGCAATAATTGAAATGTGCATTACATGGTGCTACGCTTTAGATATGATTTACTTAGATAATGCTGCTACTAGTTTTCCTAAGCCTGAGCCGGTAATAAAAGCAATAACACAATGTTTGCAGGACTATTGTGCTAACCCCGGCCGTTCAGGACACAGGCTTGCAATTGAGGCTGCACGAAAGGTTTTTGAGGCACGGGAGACAGTTGCACAATTTTTTAATGTAAAAGATTCCCGAAATGTCATCTTTACTGCCAACGCAACAGTTGCTATTAACACTGTTTTTCATGTGTTACTGGAAGATGGTGACCATGTAGTAGTGTCCTCTATGGAACACAATGCTGTGATGCGGCCATTGCGGTATCTGGAAAAAGAAGGAAAAATTACAGTATCATTTATTCAATCAGGTAGTAACGGTAAAATTACAGGCGATATTACACAAGTATTACAACCCAACACTAAGCTTGTTGTCATAAATCATGCATCCAATGTCAATGGTGTGGTACAGGATATTGCTCTGATTACCGCAAAGGTTAAAGCATATAGTCTTTCTATTGCGGTGCTCATTGATGCATCACAGAGCGCTGGAGTACTGACAATTGATGTACAAAGTATTGGTTGTGATTTTTTAGCGTTCACCGGACACAAAGCGTTGTATGGCCCACAGGGGATTGGTGGATTAATTATCAATACAACAAGGCCATTAAAACCTTTTATTATGGGTGGAACAGGAAGCAAATCCGAAAGTCAGTACCAACCTGAATTTTTTCCCGATAAGTTTGAAAGCGGTACACTCAACCTGCCCGGTATTGTGGGATTGGAGTTTGGGATAAAATATATTGGGCCACAAATGGAAAAAATACAAGCTGAAGAGTTGCAACATATCAAACGGGTGATTGAGTGTTTGTCAGGAATTAAAGGTGTAACCACGTACTGGAGTAATTCTTTTGAGCATCAAATTGGTGTTGTATCATTTGCTCATGAATCAATTTCTTGTAGTGAAATAGGTCAGCGGCTTAATGATGAATATTCAATATGTGTTCGTGTGGGGTTGCACTGTGCACCGCTGGCTCATGAAACTATAGGCAGTTATCCGGATGGAACCGTGCGGGTTTCTGTAGGTGCATTTACAAAGAATAACGAAATTGATACGTTTTGCAAAGCTATCGAACGTATAGCAAAGGTATAACGATGAATTATTGTATACTATTATTGCCATCTGTGCATGATGTAATGAAGGCCGAAAAGATTTTACTTAAAGCAGGTGTTAACATAAATGTAATAGCCACCCCACGGGAACTATCGCATAACTGTGGGGTGGTAATATGCTTTGAATGCAGCAGTTACAAAAAGGTAGTATCCTTGCTTGAGGAACTAATAGTAGAAAAAAAGATATTTAGAAAATCTGATGACACTACATACTTAGAAGTTACTCAAGAGTAGATTCTAACTTTTTAATGCTCTCATCAAGTATTTTGTATTCTTTTGAATTCTTTGGAAATGTACTCTGATACTTTTTAAAGTACTTTATCTGCTCCAATTTCCAGCGCTTCATGTCAAAATTATTTTGGATCATAATGTTACCCCCGTTTAGTAAACTGTTGTAGTATAATTTTCGTAAAAAATGTAAAATAATTTCATTAATTTATTGTAAAAACTTTGATGATTTACACTAATTATTCCTAAATGTGGAAATTTGAATAAAATATAAAATAGTGTACAGCC
>JBFLZD010000036.1 GCA_040756435.1 Spirochaetota bacterium
GATGATAGCTACTCGTCCCCCCGCCCTGATATCTCGCATACAGCGATGTCAGGTCCATCCTGTCCACTATGGCGCTCACGATTCGCACCAAATGATTCTCAGGAACCATCTCATTGAGATTCGGTGGGAAAAGCCACCCCTGGTCCTGATGGTATCCCTTAAATACTGGTATTGTTGGTTTTCGTTGTTTTTTCATGCGACAATTTTATGTCGCATTAATTGCTTGTAAATTAATTTTTTTAAAAAAAAGAGGTGTCTTTTGGGACACCCCCTATATTCATTATGAAATTTTTTATGGATATTTTTATTGTCAATTATTTTTGCACAAGTTTCCCTGAAAAACTGATTCAGGTTTTCACGGTATGCAACAAATTCCAGGGCAGGCTCATGTGGATGGGGTTTTATTTATTCATAGCAGCCAATTTGCCGTGATATTACGATTTTCTGTATTTCTGATGTCCCTTCGCCAATGGTTAATAGCTTGTAATCCCTATAAAACCGCTCAACATTGTATTCTTTCATAAGTCCATAGCCGCCATGAATCTGCACTGCCTGGTCCACTACACGCCCCATGACCTCAGAGCAATATAGTTTTGCCATGGCTGCATGCTTTGAGAACGGAAGGCCAGCATCTTTTAACTTGCAAGCTTTATACAATAAATTGCGTGCTGCTTCAATTTCAGTTGCCATCTGGGCAAGCTTAAATGCTATTGCCTGGAAAGTTGAGATGGGTTGCCCAAATTGTTTGCGCTGTTTAGCATATTTTAAAGCTAACTCATAAGCTCCCTGTGCACCACCAAGGCCCATTGCAGCTATGGCAAGCCTTCCATTATCAAGTGTCGATAGCATTTGATGAAATCCCTCACCGCGTTTTCCCAGTAAATTTTCCTCAGGCACCTTGCAGTCATCAAAGTAAAGTTCCCCTGTGTCAGATGCACGCCACATCATTTTACGGGTCATCTTTTTTGTTGTAAAACCTGGTGTGCCGTTTGGTACCAGTATACACGATACTTCTTTTTTACCATTATCGCGTTTCCCGGTGATTGCCTGTACCGTGCACACACCTGCCATTGGTGATGTTGAGTTTGTTATAAATATTTTGCTGCCATTTATAATCCACTGCCCATTTTCTAAACGGGCAGTGGTTTTACTTGCTCCAGCGTCTGAACCTGCTTCAGGTTCCGTAAGACCAAATGATGCCAGTATTTCACCTTTACACAGGCGAGGCAGCCATTCCTGTTTTTGCTTCTCGTTGCCAAAATAATATATAGGGCCAATACCCAGTGAGTTGCCAGCAGCAACTGTTGCAGCATGTGAACCATCAATGCGGGCTATCTCCTCAACAACTATCGCATATGATAAATAATCCATGCCAGCACCACCATATTCCTGTGGCACAACTATCCCAAAAAGACCCATGGAACCCATTTTTTTTGTCAGCTCTACTGAAAAGGTTTCTGTTTCGTCAAGTTCCTGAGCCACGGGTAAAATTTCTTTTTCAGCAAATTCCCGCACATTCTGGCGGAGAAGCTTTTGTTCCTGGCTTAACCCAAAATCATACATGGCGAACCTCTTGTTATTAGTGTTACTATATGTGTTTAATACTTATACTTTTTCAAAGTACATAATGTCATCAATAGTGCCTGTACGCTCCTTTGAGGGTTTTAGCTTGGCTTTTACTTTCATTCCTAATTTCAAATCTTTTTCATCAATGTTGAGGCGATGGATTATACCTCCTTTTATTCCCTTAAAACGTATTAAACCAAGTACATGTGGCTTATCATACCTGTTTCCCTGATAATCGAGATAACATGTGGTAAATGAATATAATTCCCCTTCCAGCCCAATCGATAGATATGTATCAATTGGATTAAAACATTCTTCACAATAAATCAGTGGATAAATTGTTTTTAATCCACAATGGGAGCATACTGATGCTATGAATTCGCCTTTTTGTTTGAGTGCTTCAAAAAATTTAGTTCCTGCAACTCCTAATGTATATTGGTAATTAACAGGAATCTGGCCTTCAAAATAACTCAGTTCCATATTCAATTGAATAGATTCTTTAAATGACATGATAAGCCTCCCTTTTTTAATATGGTTCAAAGAAAAGAATATCAGTTATTGAACCTGTGCGTTCTTCGGCAGGTTTCCACACAGCTTTAACCTTCATGCCAATCTTTACTTTGGATGGTTCCACATTGCCCAGTAAATGTAGTATTCCCTGCCCGGGCGAAGCACCATCTATTTCAATTACTGCGGGTATATGTCGTGGTTCGTTTGGCTTTAAACGGCTTGCATCCCAGTTTACATGGCATATTGCAAATGTATTCACTATACCCGTATCTTGTACTGGCAGATATGCGTCAGTTGGTCTCCAGCACATTTCACAGAATGCACGTGCTGGCAGAATGATCCTGTTGCATTTTTCACAATATGATGCTAATATTTTTCCTTCTTTTAATGCATGTAAATATTTCCCAATACCAATCCCGTTATCCCATGCGTATTGTAAATTTGGATTCCATGGTATTTTAAGAGTTTTTTCATATTCTTCACTTGAAAGGCCTTTCATTGGAACATTTTCTATTTTCATAATTACCTCCTATCGTCGTAAAACTATCACTGTGCCTACCTGCATTAGGTCGCCCCAGGCCTGGGCCACCCCAACGCGTGGTTTTCCAGGAATCTGACGCTTGCCAGCCTCTTCACGCAACTGCAGGAATATTTCTATAACTTTCATAAGGCCTGTTGCAGCAATTGGATTACCTACACCCAGTGCACCACCTGAAGGGCAAGTGGGAAGATTTCCTGTACGTGCAGTGAAGCCTTCAGCTGTTAGGCGTGCAGCTTCACCGCGCTCACACAATAGTAATCCCTCCATGTGGTGGAGCTCTTTGTAATCAAATGGGTCATACGGCTCTGCAACCTGTATTTCTTTATGTGGTTCAGTAATCCCTGCCATCTCATATGCCATACGTGCAGCTTTTTCAACATAGCGAGGATAGTATAGATCTTTAGTAGCCCAATATGCTGTATCTAAATTCCATCCCACACCGTCAATCCACACAGGTTTGTCGGTTAATCGCTTTGCTACCTCTTCACTTGCAAGCACCACTGCTGCAGCCCCATCAGATGCAGGGCTTATATCAAGACGATGTACTGGTTCGGCAAGTACTTCAGAATTTAACACATCATCTAAGGTTACAGCTTCAGCTACCTGTGCAGAAGGATGATCAAGTGCATTATTCTTATTTTTGACTGCAACCCTTGCAATATCAGCTTTAGACAGACCATATGTTTCCATGTAACGACGCATTTCCAGAGCAAAGATCCATATCAACGTTGGTTTTAGGGGTTGTTCTGTTGTATGGTCAAAGATAGTTAAGAATGCACCTTGTGGATGAGGATGGCAGGATGACATTTTTTCAGAACAAACAACCAGGCATACATCACATGCGCCTGATGCAACGTGCATCCATCCGTGAATTGGTGCAAACACGCCGGTGCCTCCACCAACAAAATTTCTTATATATGGTTTATTATTTCCACCAGCACCACTTAAAAGATACTCACCTTTCATATGAACACCATCAAATGCGTCAGGTGCTGAACCTAATGTAATCATTTCAACATCTTTAAGTTTTAAGCCAGCCTGGTCTAATGCCGTCTTTGATGCAAGGTAAGACATTTCAGGGCCGGTTTCTTGAGCTCTACGGACAAACTTTGTTATTCCTGCTCCAACAATTGCAACTTTTCTGAATCCCATACATTTCCTCCTTATTCATTTGATAGTATAGCGACAGCTCCTGTGGCAGTCGGTATACCCCGCCATGATTGTACCAGACCGGTCTTTGCATTAGGTACCTGCCGCATTCCGGCTTCATGCCTTAATTGCATAACTGCTTCAATAACTTTCATTCCGCCACTGGCTTCGTATGTGTGACCCACGCCTAATGAACCACCGGAAACATTCACAGGCAATAATCCTCCTAAACTTGTTGCACCCGTTTGTGTTAAGAACCCAGCTTCACCTTTGCGTGCAATACCAATAGCTTCTAGATGTTGTAATTCCTTGTATGAGTATTCATCACAGATTTCAGCAAAATCAAGGTCTTTAAGTGGATTGATAATACCTGCTATAGCAAATGCTTTTTGGGCAGCTAACTGTGCATAATCAGCGTATGCAAAATTGCGGCACCATGGATTGCCCTGTCCTGAAAACCAACTTATGCTTTTTATCCATACTGGTTTTTGACATAATGCTCTGGCTTCTTTTTCTGATGCCAGTACAACCATAATTGCACCATCAGCAGGTTTTGACGCATCCAATTCCTTAAGAGGCAGTGATAGTGGAAGTGATGACAGTACATCATCAACCGTAAGGTTAGCAGCATGTGCAGCGTGTGGATTCCTAAGTGCATTTGTTTTGTTCTTTACTACTACCTGTGCGCACTGCTTTTCAGTATTCCCTGTTTCTTCAAGAAAACGCTTCATCTCCAGCCCGGCAAGAAAGTCCGCATTTTCTTTAAGAGGCCTTATATATACAGGGTCAAGGGCAAAAGCTTTAACTTCATCAAGTGTCTTTATATTGGAAACTTTGGAATGTGCCTCTACTGCTATAGTTCTGAATCTGCCGGTGTTAATCATCATGCACCCTATGCCCAAAGCTTGTAAAAAATCGGCAGTAACAGTTTGGACAGGACGCATAACTGCACCCATTTGATCGGGTACATATTCATCAAATATGCTGTAGCCTTCCATGAAATCTTCAGAAGCTGTAATAAATGAATCAATATCTTTAGGATGCAGACCGGCTTCTTGATATGCTTTAACTGCAGCGGTATACGTAAGCTCTTTAAAAGAAAGGGAAGGGCTGACAGAAGAAAAACCTGTCACACCGATGCCCACAATGGCAACTCGTTCTTTCATAATACTTTCCTCCTGATTTAATGATTAAATAAAAAATTTACACGGACATTGAAACTTATGACAAACCTCCGATATTTTTATGATTCCAAAAGAATGCAATGGCTGTATGTTGTAAAAAATATGGTCAGCAATAGGTTAAACTGTGTACATTATATAGTTCCTACCCACAATGCAACAGCCATGGATTTAGAATTGTTGGTGATGTGTTGTTGGTCGGGTTGTGTAAAAAAGTGGGCAGCATCACCCTGGTTGAGTATGATAATCTGATTCTGGTAGGATAGTTCCAGAGAACCTTTAATAACACAAAGGACCTCCTGGCTGTTACGAACACCTTTACGAGCAGGAATACTTTTTCCCGGTTCAATGATTAATATTGCACTATCTATTGTTCTCCGTGATTCCGGAGGGAAAAAGCGTCTTGTTGCAAACCCAACATGTGGTATATCAACGTCAGAAAGGTCATTTTTCCTGATTACTGCAATGCGTTCCTGATTTTGAGCTTTTTCAATAACTTCTGCAGCATTACAACCTATTGCGCTGCATATATTCATAAGAGTATCAACCGATGGTGAATTAACATTGTTTTCAATCTGGCTTAAAAATCCCTCAGATATTCCAGCCTTTTCAGCTACCGCCTTCAACGTCATCTTCTTTTCCTTGCGTTTAAGCCTGAGCACTGAACCCAAATCCATTATTTGCCATTACCTTAGTCAATATTCATAAAAATAAATATTAATTATTTATAAATATTTACTATTTATTAAGATTATTTTGATGTCAAGCTATTTTTTAAAAAATTAGCAGTAATAATTCCTTAAAAATTTCATAAAGAATAAAGTGTACACCGGGGTTGTCTCAAAAGACATCTTCTGCAATGACTTTTGCCATACTGTCATTGCGAGGAACTAAGTGACGAAGCAATCTTGTCTTCTGTGGTATTTAGATTGCTTCGCTACGCTCGCAATGACTTTGCACCCACGTCATTGAGAACTCCACGGATTGTTTTTGGACACCGCCGGTCTACACTATTTTATATTTTGTTCAAATTTCAACATTTAGGAATAATTAATGAAAAATTAGTATAAAAAATATAGCTACTATTGTCTTGGAGGATTGTGTTATTCATTAAAGGGTATTTTTTTACTAACTTCAGCAGGGGAAGTTTAGCATTTTATTATCTTTATTTAATGATTAGAACTATCGCCACTAAAATAAGAAGCATAAGTACTATTTTTTTAAATACGTCCTGATTAATAGTTTTATAAATTACGCTACCGGAGTATACCCCTAAAAAAATGGCTGGCAGAAGCATTGTGAAAAATAGCGCAACTTGCTTTGTTAAGAGCCCCCCAATAGTATGCATGGTAACAAGTGTTAATCCTGAGAAAAGGAAATATGATGATAGTGAGATGTTCATTTCATCCTTTGACCAGTTCTGTGAAGTTATGTAGATCACTATAGGCGGACCATCAGTATTAAATGCACCACCTAAACAGCCTGCAACAAAACCCAATATATATCCTGCTTTATGTTTTATAGTAAATCTTGATTGAGTATTTATTAACGAGTATACGGCGTATCCAATAATTACTATTGCAAGAGTTGTTTTAATAATGCGTTCAGGTAAATTAACAAGCAAATATATACCTGTTGGTATACCGGGGATTGCTCCAATAATAAGTGGTTTAATTTTTTTTGGGTCAAAATGCTGGTGGAGCCTGAGAAAGTTTAACGCAGTGATACATGAGCCATTAAGTGCAACCAGGGGTGTGACAAAATGCATAGGGAAAAGAAATGGCAATAGTGACATTGATACAAGGGCTGAACCAAAGCTGGTTATTGCCTGTACAAATGCAGATATAAATACAATAATGAACGAAGTGATGTATTGTTCCAGCGTCAAAGTAATAACACCATTAATTATCAAAACAAAAAATTTATTACACGAAAATAATATACAGCTATTATAACAGCAATAAAATTAATTTTGGGATTACAACTATAAAAATTATTGGCCTAATACTTCTGGTGGTGGTCCCCAGTAGAATTTTAGGCAGTGTATCCCTTTTTCGCGGTAAAAATCAAATGTATATGACCTGTTTTCGTAATAACTGAATAAATTATTATGAGTTATTTGCAATTTTTATTTTTTTAATTTCAATGCAGTGGTATGCTACAATAGCTCAGCCTCTGTAAGCTCTTCAAGGCATAAACATATGGTGCTTATTTCAGGATTGTCTTTTTGGGATGCTTGTTTTAATGCCAGCGCAAGGTTTGTCCATGCTACAGCACATATATTCATAAGTTGTGACAAATTTAGGTTTTTGATATCTGGTATAAATAATTCTGCTTAGTTGTTTTTAAATACTAAAATTAGTTTTGTAGTTTTGTTACAATGTATCATTAGTATATAAAATTGTTTGACAATTGGGTGTTGCATGCTACTATCAGTATAGCAAAGCGGGACATACATATATTCCCAGCATTTTTAAGTAATAGGCATCTTTAAACATAAAGAAAAGAGGTATCTATGGATGAAAAAATCATAACAAAGTTACTTAAAGAGGTCATTTCGGAGGAATTAAATATCATCAGAGCTGAGATGGCAACTAAAAAAGACTTGAAAGTGTTTGCAACAAAAGATGATGTCAATACCATTAGAGCGGAGATGGCAACAAAAGAAGATTTAAATGCATTTGCAACAAAGGAAGATCTAAATGTTATTAAAGCTCAAATGGCAACAAAGGAAGATTTAAAAGTATTTGCAACGAAAGATGATATAAATACCATCAGAGCGGAGATGGCAACAAAAGCAGATTTAAATGTATTTGCAACAAAGGATGATGTTAATGCCATAAGGGAGGAGATGGCAACAAAAGATGATCTGAAAAATTTTGCAACAAAGGAAGATTTAAATGTTATTAAAGCCCAAATGGCAACAAAGGAAGACTTAAAAGTATTTGCAACAAAAGATGATCTGAAAAATTTTACAACAAAGGAAGATTTAAATGTTATTAAAGCCCAAATGACAACCAAAGAAGACTTAAATGCTTTTGCAACAAAAGATGATTTGAAACGTTTTACCACTAAAGAAGATTTTCTTGAGTTTGAAGCGCGGTTAAGTTCAACGGTGGAAAGGATACGTGAAGGAATACGTCTTTCACTCTTTGAGATTGAAAAAGAACTGACCGAAATAAAAGGCAAGCTTCGTTTTTACGACTTTGATTATTTTTCACGACAGAATGATGCTCTGTTAAAATTGCTTAAAGACCTTTATGAAGAAAAAACATTTATTGTTGCCAGGATGAAAGATCATGAAAATAGGTTAGAAGCAATAGAATATAAACTTGGGAGTTGATGTTATTTTATGTAACAACATAAAAAATGACATGGGTACGCTTGATGCCTTTTTCATGTGGGAGTGCAAATCAAATATACGTATTTCATCAATCATGGTGATGAGTAATTGATAATGTTTCTATATACTATTGTATAATTGGTTTTACAATATGAATCCCAAAAAACAAATTATTACACCGCCGGTAAAAGCAGCAGCATATTTTAATAAAAAATCTTCTGAAACGGGGATTTTGCTCCTGCATGGATTTACCGGTACACCTGCCGAGATGAGATTTTTAGCTGAAAAACTTAACGAATCTGGTGCAACTGTGTATGTGCCCCGTTATCCAGGACATGGAACAAGCCTTATTGAAATGGCAAATTCAAGTATGGATGCATGGTTCACTGCTGCACGCGAGGCATTGTTTGAACTGAAAGCACATTGTACCAATGTATATATTGCAGGACTTTCAATGGGTGGTATATTTGCAATACTTTTAGCGCGTGAGTTTGCAATTCAAAAAATTGTACTCATGTCGGTGCCCTGTACTCTAAAAGAAAAGACCATCTATGCAGCGCCCGTTGCGGGGCTTTTTACTAAAATACTGTGGGTTCCTAACAAAACTAAAGGCGTGTGTGATGAGGTTGCACGCAAAGAACATATATGCTATGATGATGGTATCCCTGTTCGACAGTCATGGCAGCTTTTTAAGACTATAAAGAAAGCCATGAAGGCTCTTCCCCATGTTGATTCGCGGGTGCTTATCGTACAGTCAAGAAATGATCAGGTAATCCCAAAGCACTCTGCGGAGTATATCTACTCGCGCTTAGGATCAGAGCACAAGCAGATTGTGTGGCTATCACAAAGTGATCATGCCATTACCGTTGATTATGAAAAGGATGTTGTTGCTAAGCACTGCATTGATTTTTTCTTAAAGCAATGATAAACTAAGTCAGTTACTATCGCCCTAAACTATTAGGGCAATACCTGCAAACACATCAATGATAATGAGCGTAGGCGATAGTTCCTTGAATCTTCCTGTTGCAAGGCAAATGAACGTATAGCTTAAAAAGCCCCACACAATTCCCTGCGTGATGCTATAGGTTAGAGGAATCATCAGGCAGGTAACAAATGCAGGAAGGCTTTGCGAGATATCTTTCCAGTGGATATGTGACAGAGGCTGCATCATAAAAAGCCCTATAAGAATCAGCACTGGCGCAGTAGCTACAGACGGTATGAATGAAAGCAGGGGACTTAACCACATAAACGGTAAAAACAATAATCCTGCAACAACCGCGGTTAATCCCGTTTTGCCTCCTTCTTCCACTCCTGCAGCACTTTCAATGTAGGTGGTTGCACTGGAAGTTCCAAAAATTCCTGAAATAAATGTTGCAAATCCATCAACAAACAATGCTTTGCCCACATTGTGCGGCAGACCTGTTTTGTGGTCAATAAATCCGCCAACTTCAGCAACACCTACAAATGTGGAAATGCTGTCAAACATATCAGTAAAAAGAAGCGTAAAGATGGGCACAATAAGGCTTACCGATAGTGCATCGCGAATGTTGAAGCTTAAGAATAGCGTAGTATCAGGAAATGCACTGTATTCAGAGGGCAGGGCTGCAAATGGATTAAGGCCTATGAGTGCATAGATGTGGCTTGTACCCCAAACCAGTGCCGCTGTTACAATGATGCCTATAATAAGTGCTCCTTTAATTTTTCGGTATACCAGTACACTGGTTATAATAAGCCCACTGGCAAAAAGGAGTTGCTGTATTCCCATACCACCAAAAGTAACAAGTGTTGCAGGGTGTGAAACAATTACACCAGCGTTTTTTAATCCAATAAACCCTAAGAAAAGGCCAATGCCTGCTGCAACGGCATAGCGCAGATGTAGTGGTATTGCTGCAACAATCTTTTCACGTATGCCCCATGATGAAAGCAGCATGAAGATAATTCCTGATATACATACTGCACCTAAGGCCACCTGCCAGGGTGTGCCGCTTCCAACCATTGTATACGTAAAAAATGCATTTATTCCCATCCCTGGTGCCAGTGCAAAGGGGAGGTTTGCCACCAATCCCATGAGTAGTGAGCTAATGCATGAAACCATGATTGTTGCAAAAAGCACTGCATGAAATGGCATCCCCGCATCTTTTAAAATGAGTGGATTGACTACAATGATGTATGCCATGGTTAAAAATGTGGCAATGCCAGCACGGATTTCGGTGCTTATGGTTGTGTTATTTTTTTGAATGTTAAAATATTTTTCAATGTATGATTTCATGGTTTTCCTTAAAAGTGTAAAGGGATGAATACGGAAAGATTGTCAACGATATTTTTAAATACCTTCTTTTGAAGGGTGCTCAAATGTATGAACTATTACAAAGAATAAAATTGCTTTACATTATTATTATTTTTCTGTAGTTTTGCCTTACAAACTATTATAATAATGTCTACAAAGAGGTAAGTATGGAATTACAACAGGCAATTGTTGAAAGAAGGAGTATTCGCCGATTTACCGATTACTATGTAACTGATGATGAGATTAAACAGATACTGGAGGCTGCCCGCATGGCACCATCATGGGCTAATGTGCAGCCGTGGGAATTCATTGTAGTGAGGGATAAAACATTAATTGAAAAAATAACCCAAACATACTCACCTAACAATCCTGCTCGAAAATGTTCACTGGCATCAACTGCGCTGCTGGTTGCATGCGCTCGTAAAAATATTTCTGGTTGCAAGGAAGGTCAGCAGGTAACTGTTCTACCAAACTGGTATATGTTTGATGTTGGAATGGCAGTTCAGAATCTGTGCCTGAAAGCCCATGAGCTTGGGCTTGGCACGGTGGTTGTTGGATTCCTTGAACATGAAAAGTGTAATGAAATCCTAAATGTTCCACCTGATTCAACAGTTGTTGTAACAATTCCTGTTGGCAAGCCTGAGGTAAGTGGCAAGCAGGGACCACCACGCAAAGAATTACATGAATTTGTGTATTTAGATGTCTATGGCAATAAATTTTTCAAGTAAGGTATATCATGGATATAAAGGATAAATGGATTTATTTTGCAGGGCCGCTGTTTACTGCAGCTGAAAGGCAATTTAATGAATCATTAGCCCAATATATTGAGCAAGCAGGTTATGCTGTATATCTACCGCAAAAAGAATGCCAGGGAATTTCTTCAGCTAATGATATATTCAATCGGTGCATCAAGGGGCTTGATAATGCATGGTGTGTTGTTGCAGTGGTGGATGGTGCTGATGCTGATTCGGGCACTTGTTTTGAAATGGGATATGCGTATGCCAGGGATATTCCAATACTAGGTGTGCGCACTGATTTCAGGAGAAGTGCTGATGATGGGTACCTGAACCTGATGTTGTCACAAAGTGTTGCAGCCGTATGCTTTGTGAGTAGCCTGGAAACTATATCTATTGAAGAAATTGGTTATAAACTGAAAGATGAAATCAGTAGATTGCTTTTTAAAGTATTAAAAAAGTAAGTGATGATTATTGCTCATTATAAAATTTAGTAAAGAAGCATATGATACTTTTAAAATAGGATAGATTTCTTATTCAGATATAGAAGATAAAGAAATGTCGGTGGAATTTTATAATTTTGTAGTATGAATCACTATCTGGAGGAATGCACAATGAAAAATATAATAACATATATAACTATCTTCATTTGCGGAAGTATTGCCATTTTACTGGCATTACTGATATATGGATTGTCGTTTACACAGAATGTTGTCATCCAGGATGTAACAAAGCAATACTATCATGCAAGCAGGCTTGCGGTGTTTGGAAACGTAGCAATTGGTTTTTTAAGCGATAGTTCTCTACAAAACAAAGATCTTGATAAACTACCTCATGCATTTAAAATAATTACAACAGGAACTATCGCCACCATGTATTTTAATCCGTTTGAAAGTGTGTATGTGCCACCGCAGTATCTTGGTGTATACCACATCAATGCATCAGGGCATGAGGGGATACTGGTGCTTCAGGTAAAGGACGGAGTGCTGAATGGTTCGGTGCGTTTCCCAAACTGGGCAAATGGTGTATGGGAACCATTAAAAGGAGTGAATATAAAAAATAATACACTATGGTTTACGCGATCAGTAACTAATGAACAGGAACGGATAAAGACAGGCGCTCGTGAATATTTTACCCAGTATTATATTGGTACATATAAGGATAATGGAAAAAAAATTATTGGTTTTTATAAATTGCGTGGAGCCAAATATTTATTTGAAGCGTATAGAAAAAAATAGATTACTGTGCTATCACAACACAATTGCGCCCACGTTCTTTTGCAATATATAATGCTTCATCAGCCTTTGCACGAACACTATCCCTGTCAAATGTGGGAAATGCAGCAATCCCCATACTTAAAGATAGTTTAAAATTGTCCATACCCAGGGTGCGGCAATCAATTTCGTTAACGTTTTGTCGTGCTTTTTCTGCAAGTGTGTGTGCGTGTGCCACATCATTGCCATCAAAGATGACCGCAAACTCATCACCACCATAACGGCATAAAGCATCAGTTTCTCGGAATGTATTTTTCAGTACGTCAACTATAGCAAGTATAGCTCTGTCGCCAACTTCGTGACTGTACTCTTCATTTATTTTTCTGAAATAGTCAAAGTCCACCATGATAAGGCAAAATGGCGTTTCCTGAGTCATCTTTAAGGTAATTGTATCTTCAAAATAGCTGCGGTTATATACACCTGTGAATTCATCAATAATTGAACGCTTGCGTGCTGCTTCGCCCCACTGAATCATCTCGGTTAAAAATGAGCCCGTTTTCATGAGACGCTGTGAAATGACGGTGAGCATATCATACATAATTTTGATAGCAGCAGATGGATGGCTATTTATGATTGTAAAAAAGTTGGAAGCTGTCAGTGACAAAAGCCTGCAATTTGTTTGTGCAATACAGGTTGCCGAGCGCACATCATTTTCAAATATCGCCATATCGCCAAAAAAGTCACCTGTGGTAAAACGGGCAACTTCGCGCAGGTTGCCATCTGGCAATGTAATAAAGGCAGCAACTTCGCCGCTGGCAACAATGAAAAGCTCACTACCATAGGTCCCTTCATCAAAGATGATGCTATCTTTGGTATAATCTTTTTGTGAAAGATAGGGAACAAGCTGTGAAATCTCATCCTGCGTAAGCTTTTTGAAAATGGTAACTTTTGAAAGCAATGCATCAAGCCCGTTCACATGTCACCTTCCACTGCTATTGAATTTCCACCGTTATGGTATACTGACCACATGCGCTCATACACGCTGTCTATAAGCTTCTGGCATAATATTCCATTTCCGGTGCCCATACTTGCCGTTATTGATGTAATCTGCCCATTGGTGATTGATGCAATATTAATTGTCTGAATGGCTTTATGTACTGATTGTGCCAGTGATTGAATATCTACATCAGGGGAAGATGCAACAATAAATTCATCGCCCCGGTACCGGATGTGAATGGCATCGGGTGCAGCCTTGCGTATTGTCTGTGCCAGAGCTATAAGGGTAGCATCACCAGCTTTATGCCCGCAGGTATCGTTGATGGCTTTGAATTTATCAGGTTTGACAACGGCAATTGCGTATTCCCTGTTTTCTTTGAAAAGCTCTTCACAATATTGTCTGTTATAAAGCCCCGTAAGCCTGTCAGTGTATATAGCTTTTTTTAGTTCGCTTACCCAGCCATAGTTTTGTGAAATGAGTTTGTTTGTTTCGCGTATTCTGAATGATATGTTCGATAGTAACTGATAAATGACTTTTGCACCAATATTGGCATGCTGTGTTATGAAATCCTCAAATGATATTGTTGGGAAAAGCAGTACACGGGATTGTTCCAGTGCAACAGCCTGTGCGTTGCCAAGTGTAATGCCACAGAGATTAAGCTCGCCAAAACTTTCATTAGGAAGATATCGTGCTATGAGTCGGTTTGAGGAGCCATTGGAATAAATCGCAATGCTGCCAGCAGTTACAACGCACAGAAGTTTAAAATCTTCATCATAATCAAAAAGTTTTTCTTTCTCCTGAAGTTCCTTGAATCTGCAGTAATTCTGGATAATATTTAATTCGCTATCATTCAGCGATGAGAATAACTGCACAGATTTTAATATTTCTTTTGGGTCCATTATATTCTACTATCGAACAATTTTAAAAGATTTATAATATATGAAATCCCTTCCCAAGGCAGCATAATACTATTATACACAATGCTTAGTACCATCTTCCAAAATGCAGTATGTAATGCAATTAAAAAAATGATATACATTCTAGTAAGATCAGGAAAACTAGAATTGTGTGGATGCCATGGTATTGTAATAAATATAATAAATCAAAGTGGATTTTTGTATTTATCAAAGATGGTTTTAACAATAGTTATAGCACTATAGTGTGATGAGTGACTTTGTTTTTGATATTGTAAAACCAAGTATATTAGTATTATCAAGGAAAGCAGTATTGTTTTATTAGGCTGATGTTTTTCTTCTTTTTTTGCTATTAAGGATATACTTTTCTGCTTCAAGCCAGTCGCTTAACTGGTCACCGGGCGTATTATGAGTTATTCTGTAAAGATAATTATAGTATGCCTGTAGCCTTATAGCATCATGCAACTGGTTATTATGTTCTGTTTTGATGGGTGTGCTTTTTTTAGTAGGTTTGTGTTTGGGTATTTTGATGTCTTTTACTGCTTCTTTCATCTTTTTCAAAGCCATACATCTACCTCCTTTGAAAATAAAATATATTCTCCTGAATCATAGTTACTCTGTGGACTTATAATAAAACTTGCCATTTAACTTTAACAAAAACGAGAAATACATCCAGGCAAAATTTAAATATGTTTTATTGAAATGGTACTACTCTATCTCATAGTAAAATAATAAAAAGAATATGATATGTCAATAAGTAATATAAAAAGGCGGATAACACATCGCTATTGAATTTAAAACATTAATATTAGTTATATGTATGAAACATCATGTACTTTAAATGATGGTACAATACATCAGTATGTATCCATAAATTTTTTTAGGTAAGAAATGCTTTATTATTGCCGCTGCTGAAGACAGCACGGATTATATATGTAATTACTGTATACTTAAAAAAAGTACTTTTAGAAAGTATTACCGAAACTGCATGTTATATTTTAATTGACATAATTCTGATAATTCATATAGTACAATGGTAATCAATTCCTTAATACTAATTTTGTTAATAATGAATAAACATCAAGGCTGTTTTTTAAAAAAAGTCATTTAAGACATATCTGGTATATATTTATTTTTTATTTGTATTTAATAATTATTACAGGAAGACGATGCAAAAAATAGCAATAAACCTGCACCCTGATGATGAAGGGTCTCTTAAAATTATAAGCGCATTAATTAAAAAAGCACATGCAAAAGGAGTGCAGGTGCTACTACCTAACTATCCCATTATACAAAAAGATTTCTCCTCTTTAATTGCAAAAAATGATACATACACCAATGTTGACATTGCCATTGCTATTGGTGGGGATGGAACCTTTATCCGTACCGCACGGATATTTGCAGCATCAAATGTTCCCATCCTTGGTGTTAATCGTGGCAGGTTAGGATTTTTAAATGAATTTTTGCCTCAGGAAGCTCTTGATTATTTTGATGAAATCTTAAAAGGCAATTATACTTTTTCCAAAAGGAAGATGCTCAGGGCCAATATTATTCGTGATGGTGAACAATACACGGCGGTAGATTATTTGAATGATGCTGTTATTACCAAAGGATCATTTTCAAGGCCAATTAGAATTCGATTGGAGCTTAACGATGAATTTGTTACCTGCTATTCGGGTGATGGCCTTATTATTGCCACGGCTACTGGTTCAACCGCATATTCACTTTCAGCAGGCGGCCCAATTGTTCTCCCTGATGATGAATCGGTGTTTATAGTTAACCCAATATGCCCACATACGCTAGCCATACGGCCAATGGTGGTTCCAGATTCAATGGTGTTGTCGGCACGGGTTGTTACTACAATAGAGAATTTATTATTGACAGTTGATGGCCAGGAGGCTATTGCATTGCAGGAAACGGATATTGTACATTTTTCACGGTCATCATATGTAATACATATTATTAATCACCCATCGCGGCGGTATTTTGATGTGCTACGCCAGAAGTTAGGATGGGGAGCAAACAATGCAGAGTAGACTATGCTTGTAGAACTTAAAATAAAAAATTTTATTTTGATAGATGAGTTATCAATAACCTTTGGCAAGGGATTGAATATCCTTACCGGTGAAACGGGTGCAGGTAAGTCCATCCTTATTGATGCGCTCTCAGGGGTGCTGGGTGAGAAAATGTCAACTGACATGATTCGTTCTGGCTATGATAGGGCAGTGCTTGAAGGTGTCTTTGATATAAGCAATCTTCCTCAGGTAAAGCAGATTTTAGAGCAATCGGGCATTGATAATGAAGATGATACACTAATTCTTCGCCGTGAAATTTATTCCAATGGCAAGGGCAGGTGTTTTGCAAATTCCATCCAGATTCCCCTTGCTAAACTGAAAGAGATAGCTGACTATTTAGTGGATATACACGGACAAAATGAACATCAAAATATTGTGCAGGTTGCAAAGCACCGGGAGCTATTGGATAATTTTGGCTTATTGCAACCGCTGGTGCAAAACATGTCACAGCTTCATAAACAATTACAGGAAATAAAAGAAAAAATAGCGTCACTCCAGATAGATGAAAGGGAAAAGGCTCGGCGCATTGATTATCTTTCTCATGCTATTGGTGAAATTGAACAGGCAAACCTGCAGCCAAATGAAGAAGAAGCATTGAAGAATGAATCAAACCTCTTGAGCAATGCGGAAAAACTGTTTAATGAATTGAATACTGTACAGGAACTCATGCAGGGTGATCGCGGTGTTGTACAGAGCTTGAAGAAAATGGAAATGAGTTTGGGTCATATGGCAGGTTTTGACCCAAATCTGTCCGGCGTGCTTGAAACAGTGCGCGAAGCATACTATTCGCTTGAGGATGCATATGCTACATTGCGTGATTACGCACGTTCAATAGATTTTTCCCCTGAACGCATTAATCAGGTTGAAGAGCGGCTTGCACTTATCTCAAGCTTGAAGAAAAAATATGGTGATACCATTCAGGATATTTTGTTGTATGCGCAGAATGCAAAGCGTGAACTTTCTACCATTACTACAACCGAAGAAGCACTGGATAAACTACAACAGGAATATGATGTAACCTTAAAACAGGCACGTGAGTTAGCATTGCAGCTTTCAGAAAAGAGGCTGGAGGCAGCAAAAAAATTGGAACAAATGGTAACACGGGAATTAGCTGATCTGGGGATGCAGGGAACGGTGTTCAGGGTATCAATAAAGCGTGAAATAAGCCCGGATGGGGAGATAGAAGCCAATAATAAAAAATATATTTTATACCCCCATGGCCTTGACAGAGTAGAGTTTTTGCTTTCAGCTAACGAAGGCGAAGAATTGCGGCAGTTGCGAAAAGTGGCAAGCGGTGGTGAGATGTCGCGCATTATGCTGGCACTGAAAAAGTGCATCCTTGATGCTGATATTGTTGATTCGCTTGTATTTGATGAAGTTGATGCGGGGATTGGTGGTAAAACAGCAGAAGTTGTTGGTAAAAAATTAAAAGCATTGGCAAAGCAGCGTCAGGTGCTGGTCATTACGCATCTTCCTCAGATTGCAGCAATGTCAGATAATCATTATATGGTACAAAAAAAATCGGTTAATGCCCGTACCACAACTCTTGTTGAAAAACTGTCGCCAGATGAAAAAGTAAACGAAGTGGCACGCATGCTGGCAGGTGAGGTTGTAACTGATCTCAGCGTGAAACATGCAAAAGAATTAATTGAACTGGCTTCAAAACAGTGATCATGGCTGATAATTCAATAAACCTTTCAGATTTCATGACGTATCTTCTTAATGATATAATCACCGCCACACCATTGTTTTCCCATATAGACATGAATCGTGTTCTTGTGTGTAGTGCCTATAATAAAAAGGTTACTGGTGGCGGAATTTTTGCCAAAGTAGTACCCATGCGATTTGAAAATGGAGTGCCGGTAAAAAAGTTTAAAAATTATTGGTATGCGTTCCCCAGGATTATAAATAACGGATTTGAGATTTTATATATAGTATATTTTTATATTCCACGGTATTTTGACCTCCCAGCCTATGAAAAACTCAATGTGGCATTCCATGAACTATATCATATCAGTCCCCGGTTTAACGGTGATGTACGAAGAATGGGCAGGTATAAATTTTCACATGGCTATTCAAAAGAACACTTTAACAACCAGTTTAAAGACGAACTATCGTACTACTATAATAGAATTAAAAATACTCCCCTCAATACAATTCTTGAGATGAACTTTGCACAAATTTCAGATCATTTTGAAAATGTATATACCCTGAGCATGAAGGTGCCACGTCCAAAAAAAATTAAAGAAAATTAGAAGCGATAGTCACCGCGTATTGTTCCCTGGTAATCAGAAATATCAATTCTGCTGATTGAGCCATAAAAACGAATCCCGTAGGGATTGGTTTTAAGAGCGTGAATAAATGAATCAATTAATGCATCATCGTCTGTATCCAGGAGGACTTGAACTGTACCATCATATAAGTTGGTTGCACTGCCGTGAATTCCTAAACGCTTGGCGGTTTCACTGCAATAGTAACGGCAAAACACACCCTGCACAACACCATGAAGAATTAGTCGCTTTGCCATTGTGAAATCCTCCGAAAAAAAGATAATTATTTATAGAGGAGCATCGCAAAGAGCTCCTGTGTTGTATTATTATAACAGGTTATGTAAATGAAATCTCAGAAATTTTCATAAATAATGGCTGTTGTTGTGATGATATGATAAAGCTTCCATTTAAGGATTCATCCTGTTGGGGATAATTGGTATTGTAATGAAGTCCACGGCTTTCTTTGCGAAGCATTGCACTCTGGACTATCAATTTTGCGGTGGTTATCAAATTACGCAATTCAACCAATCGGGAAGTTATGGTACTTCTTCTGTAGTAATCCTGTATTTCTTCTTCAAGCAGGGTTATACGTCGTGCAGCCCTTTCCAACCTGCGGTTGGAACGTACAATACCAACATAATCCCACATAACACGTTTGACATCTTCAATGTTATGCTGAATCAAAATCCATTCTTCTAAATCAAACGTTCCCTTTTTATCCCATTGTGGGAACTGAGGTAATGCATCTTTGTGGTCAGGTGAAAATATTTCTTTTATATGGCAAAAAGCTCTATGGGAAAATACAATTCCCTCAAGAAGGGAATTGCTGGCAAGCCGGTTAGCACCGTGGACACCAGTGCAAGCGGATTCACCTGAAACATACAAATTGCTGATAGATGATCTTCCGTTTAAATCAGATACAATACCTCCGCACAAATAATGTGCAGCCGGTACCACAGGGATGGGTTCTTTGCTTATGTCAATGCCTGCTTCTATGCAGTAATGATAAATAGTTGGGAAACGGGACTCAAGAAAATCCTTATCTTTAAAAGAAATATCAAGATATACGCATTGATCGCCAAGGCGCTTTAATTCCATATCTATAGCTCTGGCAACAATATCACGTGGTGCCAGTTCTTTTAAAGGATGAACCTTTTCCATAAAACGTTCACCACGACTATTGACCAGGATTGCGCCCTCGCCACGGACTGCCTCACTGATAAGGAATGCCCGTTCTTTTTGCCCTGGCTCATATAATGATGTAGGATGAAATTGAATAAATTCCATGTCCGCTATGAGTGCACCAGCGCGGTATGCCATTGCAATGCCATCACCAGTAGCAATGGCGGGGTTGGTGGTATGAAGATACACCTGACCAATACCGCCAGTAGCAAGCAATGTGTATGGAGCAGTAAAAAGATGAACAACCCCGGTAGTATTATCAAGGATATATGCCCCATAGCACCGGATATTGTTATAAGAATTGAAATGTTTACCAGTTAATTTAAGCTGATGCTGGGTAAGCAGGTCAACTGCGGTATGGTTTTCAAACACCCGTATATTCTTTCTACGGGCAATTTCATCAAGCAACGCCCGTTCAACTTCCTGCCCGGTAAGGTCTTTTGCATGGACAATTCTGTTATATGAGTGTCCTCCCTCTCTGCCCAAATCAAGGGATACTGTTCCGTTTGGGTTTTTCCTGGTACTGAAATGCGCACCCCAGTTCATGAGTTCCTGGACACGCTGCGGGCCGCTTTCAGCTAGTATACGTACTGCTGTTTCATTGCAAAGCCCTGCTCCTGCAATTAATGTATCTTTAATATGTGATTCAATAGAATCGTGAGGGTCAAAAACTGAAGCAATACCACCCTGTGCATAGTTGGTATTTGAGTCAAAGTCTTTTTTTTTGGTTACAATGTGTACAGTGCCCAAGTCAGAAGCTTTTATTGCAAATGTCAATCCTGCAATGCCGCTGCCTATCACTAAAAAATCTGATGTAAAAACTTCTATACTCATTATACAATCAATTAGTGTTTGATGAGTAAATTGGAAAAGTTTTGTGCAATATTGTCAATACAATTTGATAATGGCACTTTTTTCAGGGTAGCAATAAAATGGTATGTATGAATAACCATCCCCGGATGATTTGGCTTACCTCGGTGTGGTACAGGAGTTAAAAAAGGTGCATCGGTTTCCAGTAGCATTTTGTCAAAAGGAACATAACGTGCTGCATCCTGAAGATTGGTTGCGGTTTTGTATGTTACATTTCCTGCAAAAGAAATATAAAAGCCTAAGTCAATAAATTTCCTGGCATCGGAAGGCCCACCAGAAAAGCAGTGGATAATGCCTTTGAGTGGGCTTTGCTCTTTTAATATTGCATAAGTATCGTCCATTGCATCGCGCGAATGTACAATCACAGGCAGGTTATGCTTTTTAGCTACCTGTATTTGAGTATAGAAGGATTCCTGTTGCATGGCTTTTGGCTGACGCATACGGTAATAGTCAAGGCCGGTTTCACCAATACCAAAAATCTTTTCAGGGATTGTTTTTATGTACCGTTCGATAGTTACTGTGAATTGATTTAATGTTGAGCTATCAGCCAGTGATGAAGGATGAATACCTAAAGCAAGAAAAATATTTTTATATTTACTGGCAAAATCGATACCCCACTGCAGCCCACTATACTCAATAACGACATGCACTGCAGAGGTTACCTCATTTTCTTCCATGCGTGAAAATATAACATCTGGTGTTGTGTTGTGGTCTTCAGCACATAGGTCAAAATGTGCATGTGAATCAATATACATACCATACCTCAAATAAATAAATTGAGGTATATCCTAAAACTATTATTCATTGATGCAATATATTTTTTAGTTACATACAGATTGCCTGAAAATATAAAACAGGGGGCCGTCTCAAAACAAATCGTGGTGCTTGCAATAACGTGAGTACTATGTCATTGCGAGCATAGCGCCAGTGCTGAGTGCTTCGACAAGCTCAGTAACCTCTTGTCGAAGCGCCTGCCCTGAGCTTGTCGAAGGGAAGCAATCTCTATGCCACAGAGGATGAGATTGCCACGCGCCTGCGGCGCTCGTAACTATGGGATTGCTTCGTCACTTCGTTCCTCGCAATGACGCATGTGTATAATAATTACAATGAGGTGTCTTTTGGGACACACCTTGGTATTCATAGTGAAATTTTTTAATGTATATTCTTTAGCTTTTTTCATGCAAGCAATGTTTTAATATTATCCCCAAAGATGGCATCTGTTGTACATTCCATTCTTTTGCAATAGGAAGTATTTTAAAAGATAATTAATTGCATTTTTTGTTTACATTTGTTCATGGTTTAGTAATAAGAAAAAGCACATACATGGTTGACAATTTTAATTAATACATGCATAGTTGATGTACAAAGCATAATACAGGTTTTTTGTATCTGATTATAGTAGCTCATTTGAATTTGACACTTGCGTAACATAAGCTCTTGGTGACCGAAATTCGCAATAAGGTCGTTGAATGTTCCAGGCAAAGCAAGGAATGCAAAGAGATGGTTTTGCCCCTACTTCAATGGGACGGGCAATGACTGCGGATAAAATCACAACAAGCGTAGCGCTTGTCGTATATCAAAGGGTTAATTGGTATAACTTTTGTCTTAAATAATATTATCTAAGGAGCAAGAAATGAAACACATAAATAAATACTTGCCACGTTTTATTAAAACAAGCTATGTTGTTATATTCTTTTTTACTATTGCAGTATTTTTGCAGTGCTCCAGTTACATAACAAAAGAAGAAAAACTTACATTAAAAAATTATGAAGGAGAATATATTCTATTGCAGGATGCAGTGCGTAATGATATTAAAATTCTTAAAGGTGAACGGGTAAGAATTAAGATTACAGCAACAGATGATTATATAAAGGTATACGCCATGCCTGCTAAGATTGATATAGTTAAGGGTGAGTGGATTTTAATTCTCTATTTGTTTCCGGATGATTTTGAAAAAGAAAAATTTGATATAAAGGTTTTTGAGGACAGGCTTTACCAGATGGCAAAGCCTGTCAAATAGTCATTAAACCGCAACAGTTGCTTCTTCCAATTCTCTGACTGCAGTAATTGCAGCAATAGTGCCATCAGACACTGCTGTTGTTATTTGCCTGTATGGTTTATACCGTATATCGCCAGCTGCAAACACATCAGGCAATGATGTGTGCATGAATTCATCAGTGATAATATATCCATTGTGGTTTTGTAAGTCTTCATTAACCATATTGGGCTTCATGCCAGCAAATATGAATACGCCATCACAAGTAATGTATGACCTGTTTCCGGTTTTAAGGTTTTCAACCTCAACTGTCATACTGCCATCATCATTTTTAATGAATGCACGCGGTTCGTGAGAAAACATAAAAGAAATCTTATCGCTGGCAAATGCTTTTTCCTGCGCTTCCCTGTTTGCCTGCAGCCTGTCAAACTGGTGAACAATAGTTATATGACGTGCAAATTTTGCAATAAATAGCGATTCCTCAATAGCAGAATTTCCGCCTCCTATTACTACCACATGCTTGTCCTGATAATATTTAGCATCACAGGTTGCACAGTATGATATGCCTTTCCCTTTATATTCATATTCACCAGGGACATTGAGTTCTCTGTATGAACATCCTGAAGCTATAATTATCTTTTTAGCATGAATAGTCTCTATGCCATCAACGATGATATATTTTTTTATTAAATTTATTTCTGTGACATCAACAGAAACACGGAACTGGCAACCTGCTTCTTTTGCCTGTTCACTCATATAGTGCATAAGCATAAACCCTTCAACTGGTTTTGCAAAACCGGGGTAGTTTGAAACCATATGAGTTGTTTGGACCTGACCACCAGGAAGCTGGGTATCAACAAGAATTGTTTTAAGTTTGGCCTGAGCAGCATAAATGCCAGCGGTTAACCCCGCAGGGCCAGCACCTATAACAAGGATATCAGTATACGTCGTTATAGGTTGTATGGCCGATAGTAACTGAGAAAAACGCTCTTGTGGTAATAAAAACTTAATATTACCAAGAAGCTCAGAGCGTTTTATGCTGCCTGATAAGCGAGTGCCTATCTCCCTGCCATTGTGATAAAACAATACCGTAGGTGATGATGTTACACCTAATGATTCAGCTAAAGCGCGATTTTCCTGCCGGAATATCTTTATAAATGTTATATCATCACCAAAGATTTCGCTCAATGGTTCAAATTTTGCAGCCAGCGCTTCGCAGGGTGGACATTCCGTAGAATAGAAATCAACGATAACATTACCACTGTGCAGTACTTCCTTTTCAAATTGTGATGCATCAATATACTTAATTTTTTCACTCATGATGTACTCCTTTATTATTGATGTGCCTTGCCGCTTTTGGCGGTGTGGTTATATACTTCGTTGGTATTACACGATTTTACATGGTAATTCCCTATTTCTTTTTCAAAATATAATGATATCCCCATTGAAAGCAATGTATCAACTGGCCTACAATCAGGATGCAGTATATTGCCGTGATTGTTTTTTGCAACAGCGGCACAACCACCGCCACACAGCAAGCTCAATGAACATTGCTGACATTGTGGTATGGATGTAACATCACGTCTTTCCCATTCTTCAATTGCAATAGTATTCAATGACACAGTGGGGTAATAGGTTCCAACTTCTTCGCCATTTTTACCCACCATTGCAGTACAGGGATATATTTTCCCTGTATAATCAAACGCCCACTCAGTTTTACAACCAGGGCATGCATCAAAGAGGGGATTGGGCATAGCACCTTGCTCAAATAAAAATTTGCTTATTGAATAAGCAGGCTTATGGAATTGCAGAATGTATGGGTGCTGTATAATGAGTTCATATATTTTTTCATACAATGATGCTCTGTTATAAAGTTTTGCATTATCGGCCTGGCAATAGTGAAGTTCATAATTTCGTCCAATTTGAGTTTTAAACAATGGGTGGTTTATCCAGCCTTTATCAATGGCAAACTGTGCTAAGTTTGGAAGGTCATTGATATTTTCTGCATCAACGACAACACGTAAGTTTATTGGTATATTATGTGCCAGTGCACTATCTATGCCGGTAACTATCGCATCAAATGTTGGTGTTTTGGTTTTTGTGAATCTACGTTTATTATGTACATTTTGTGTGCCATCTAGTGTTACCTGGATTTCACGGATGGCTGCTTTTTTTAAAATGTCAATATATGAACTCAGTGTGTATCCGTTGGTAACTATCGCCAAACTTAATGAATGCTGATTTGCTTTTTCAATAAAATAAGAAATTATTTCCCGTGCATGAGGTGAATCAAGAAGAGGCTCACCACCAAAGAGGGTAATGTACTTTGGTTTTGTTATGTGCGCGGTAATATATGAAAAAAATGCATCAATCACTTCAGGTGTAACTGTACCTTTGTTGTCATAGCCTGATTGATAACAGTAGGAGCAAGCAAAATTGCACGCATACCACGGAACAAAGAATATTTGCACCTCAGAGTTGTCGCGAGTATCAAGAAATTCTAAATATGCTTTACGGTATAATATCTTTTCTTCCTGTTCATCAAGCACATACCCCTTGTGTTTCAATATGCTTATATCAAAGGTTCCATCAGCAATTGCTTTCATCTCATGCTGTGATATGATGTCAGCTTGCATGCTCAGGGGATTCATCATAAAGTAATTGTTTGAATCATGTAATTTTCTAATTATAGTATACTGTGATAATTTCATTGGATGTAACCTGTAAAAGTTTTTACCACCTGCACGATTAAACGTACAGGTGGTGTTTGATTTAGTCGTGGCAGCCTGCAACAATAGTTGAAATTTTTGCGCAGCACTGTGCAACGTGAGTACTGTTGTCTTTTGGTGCAACAAGTGATTTCATTTAACACCTCTTTATTATGGTATAACGTTTATTATGGTTTAGTTATTTTATAGGTAAAACTTGCAACATAAATTGCACCCTTGGGGTACGGTTCACTTTCTTCCAGTATTTCAATGTCAGAGAATCCCGCCTTTGCTATAATTGCTAAGTACTCGTCTTTAGGAATTGAACCTGCCCAGCACTCAGCAACTGCATCAGGATCATTTTTGTATTCTAAAGGAACCTGTCCAATAGAGTAAATATCACTTATAATGCATCTTCCACCTGGTTTTAAGATGCGATAAATTTCATTGAATACATTTTGTTTGTTGTTTACATGGTTTATTGTACAATTAGAAATGATAACATCACAGTTATTATTGGGAAGTGGCAGTGTTTCAAGGTCTGATTGTATAAATGCAACATTAGTATATCCAAATTTGTTCGATAGTTCCTTTGATTTAGCTATCATGCCACTGGAGATATCAATGCCATAAACAAAACCATTGCTACCCACTGCATCAGCCATACGCAGAACATCAGTGCCGCGTCCACTGCCTAAATCAACACATACTTCACCTGGTTTGGGCTTTGCATGATTAATTGCTCCTCCACAGGACAGGCAACAGGAGCTTTGAGCTAAATTGCTATAACGCACATTTATTGCTTCAAGAACATGTGATGTATTTACCATAGGATATATTCTCTTGATACATGAAATATTATTATTTTATAAAATACTAAAATAATATGTATGCGTCAAAGAAAATTATGCATTTTTTTAAATTTTTTTATAGTGAGGATTAGTGATAAAAATGCACCTCGATTACATTGTGGCTCTGGATAACAGTTTTGTCAAAGTGTCATTGCAAGCAAAGCAAGGCAATCTCAAGAAGCAGGGGTGTTTTCTATGATAAAATTTCTGATTGTATTGGAACTCACTATGACAGTTTTACCATAGGGTAATGCTTCTTATCAATTAAACGAAATAAAAATAAACTAATAAATCGTAAAAATTGCTTCGTCATCCTGATAAAATTGGGATTCCTTGTTGAGGGTTGAAGAATACTATAAATTTTTATTTTATTATTACTTTTTTGCCTTTATTTTGATGCACAGGCATAAAAAAATATTGAACAAGATTTTGTTACGCCTCTTATAGGTATGGGGTAACTATTTCACTTATTATTAATATTACATTGATACTTTGAAGTATTCAATATTTTCCAGTAATCGCCTGGCATTATCTTCAAGTTTTTCTGATAAGGACTGTATTGTAAATGATTCTTCTGCGGTATGGGTGGCTACTTCATTAATAGAATTTATTGCTTTGGTCAGTTCATCAATAGTTATCTGCTGCTCATTTGATGTGTTATATATCTCATTGGAAAGCTGTACCAACTTTTCAATTTTTCCCATTATACTTTCATTTTGGGTGGTAAGTTCTTTTGTGAATTGATGAGTAATATTCAAAACATTTTGTGTTGTAAGCATTTTATCACGAACTGATTCAAATAATGTAGCTGTTTCATTAATAAATTTTATTTCATTTTTAATTTTACTGGAGTATTGTTCAATAGTTGATTGAATCCCTTTTACCAGAGATGCTGTTTGATCAGCTAATTTATTCACTTCATCGGCAACAACTGCAAAGCCTCGCCCATGTTCACCTGCACGCGCTGCTTCTATCGCAGCATTCAGTGCCAGAAGGTTTATCTGATCGGCCACTTCATTAATTGTTGATACTGTTGCTTCAACTGTCTCTAAGTATTGAGAAATGTCAGTTATAGCGCTTACTGACCTCTGTATTGTTTCCTTGCCTTTTTCCACTCCACTGATAGCTTCATTAAAAGTCCCTGTTAATTCATTTACCTGATGTGTTAAGTTTGACCCAGAAGAATTGATAACGGTTATTTCTGTATTTACTGTATTTGCCTGTTCAAGTTGTAATTTGATAGTATTAACTATCATTTCAAAGGATGATGACATCTCTTCGTATGCTGAGCTTGTTTCTTCAATAATAGCTGTGAGGTCGCGTGATGCTTCTGAGAACTTAGTTGAAGAAATTCTCATGTTGTTGCTTGTTGCTTTGAGTTCTAAAGAGCTTGCACGAATAAGCTCAACCATACTACGAAGATTTTCTTTCATAGTATAAACAGCTATATTAATTTCTGCCAGTTCATCAGCAACTGCTATCTTTTTTGTATATGCAGCCAGTTGCCCTTCGCCAACAGTAACCAGGAATTCTTTAATGATGTTAGTCTTAATTATGAGCGATTTTGCCAATAATTTTGCAAGATATAAAGAAAATAGTAATCCTATACATCCAAAAATGAAAAGTTTCCACCATGAAGAAGAAAGATGTAAAGTGCCCTGATCGATTATAGTAGCCATAAATGCTATCATAATAAAGAATGGAGTTAGAACAATAATGGTAATTGATATCATTAATTTTTTTGTAATACCCATGGTGTTTTTGAATGTGAAATTTGCAGGGATTTTTGGAAATATACCGGTATTATAAATTTCCTGTATAAATATTTCGGTAAGAAGAAAATACAATACCGTTCCTGATGGGGCACATATTAGAATACTCATCCAGCTTATGAAAATTTGCGTTGCTGAGAATTGATGTGATACTGTAATGGGAACGGTAAACATCGATAATCCAAAAACCCATCTAAAAAAAGCTCCAATACTATGCAAATAGGGCAGGGATAAAAATCTTTTAAAGGCCAATTCATATGATTCTTCTGATATATCTTCACTTTTTACTACTGCATTAAAATATTTCTGTACTGGCTTTGTCACAATAATGTTGTTAATCTGAGTGGTAATGAACGAAATGGGGAATGCAAAAGCAATACATATTATAAAGAATATCAGTTGATTATTTGTAAAAGAAATATTTATTGTTAAAAAAAGTAATAATATAGGAACTATAATAAAGTAGCTGATTCCCTCAGTTCTAAGAATAAATTGTAATGTAAAATTTTTAATCTTTGAATCATATGAATTAAGTTCAACCTTCATACATAAGCCCCATATTTGCATGTTTTATAGGGGCTGTCTATATAATAGATGTTTAAGTAAATTCCATAAACATTATTTTATCAAAACGCATTTTTAGACAGCCCCATGCTTTTTATATTATCCTTTTTTTATTTTTTTTCTGTCAAGCGGTATTCCTTCCCATGCTGCTTCTAAAACCATGATGTAATCATTGTAATCAAGGTCTTCGGGGTTATAGAATTGTGCTGGATCGCTCATTGCTGTTTTTGCAATGTCAGGGAGCTTTTCTTTGGGTATCATCTGCTTGCCACTTCTGTCATATACCTCTTTCAGGAAACGCGGGTGCTTGCCATCGGTGGCATCATGCAGATCCTGAATAAGCTTTCGAATATATTCTACAGTTTTAAGTGGCCTCTCTTTTTTTTGTGTTTTGTTATATACTTCTTCACCAGCCAGTGGATATAGTAGCTCGCCAATGTACTGTGAACGTTTATGCATGTTGTACTCCAATCCATACGGCAGCAGTATATTCATGCATACACCATGTGGTACACCACACACACCCCCAATAGCATGTCCAATGTTGTGTACAAGACCAACCATGGAATTGGAAAAAGCCATGCCAGCTAAGTTTGAAGCCAGCGCCAGTGCTAACCTGCCATCGAGATCAGAAGGTTTTTTAACCACATTGACCAGATTTTGTGCAATAAGCTGTATTGCTGCAAGCGCTGTTGTGTCACTTAATGGATTTTTTGCCAGGCAGAAGTAAGCTTCTACAGCATGGGTGAGGGCATCCATTCCGGTAAAAGCTGTTATGGTTGGTGGCAACGTTTTGGTCATTCGGGAGTCAATAATAGCAATGTCAGGTAGCAGAAATAAAGATCCAAAGGCCATTTTGATGTTCTTTTCATGGTTAGCAATAACAGCAACTGAAGTCACTTCAGAACCTGTTCCTGCCGTTGTTGGTACTGCTACAAATGGGCGGAGTTTGCGTTTTACATTACCATAACCCACAAATTGCAATAAATCAGTTGCATTTTCGGATACAAGAATATTTGCCCCTTTTGCAGTATCCAGAACTGAGCCACCGCCTACGGCAATAATTGAATCACATTTTTTTGCCCTGTAAATTTTTGCCACTTCATTGACTACTTTTACATCTGAATCTGCTGGTACATTATCAAAGAGTGCAGCAGCCTTGAGTTTTGATTTTTGCATTGCTGCCTGGACAATTTTTATAAGTCCGGCCTGCTCAACACCTTTATCAGTAATGATCATTGGCCTTTGTGCATTGATTGCTTTCAGACTCTGGGGTATCTGCTCTAAGGCCTTATGGCCAACTATTGTTTTAACACTGTTACAAAATTCATAATATGCTGGTAATTGCATGATTGCACCTCGTTTCAATTATTAGAATGTAAATGCACGAACATAGATAAGTATTCTGCCAAAATGTTTTCTGAAGGGATTCATCTGTGACCATTTGGGATATCGTTTAACGGCTAACTTTGCAATAATTTTTGGCAGTAAATAAACTTCTACTATATTCAATATCCTTACCAATGCACAGGCGTCAGGCAAATCCCCATCTACAACCAGCCTATTGCGAGCAGTTGAGATTGCAGTTCCTTCCTGGAATGTAAAAAGAAGCATTGCAGCCTCAACACTTTTTATGGTCATGGTTAATGTTGGTTTGTAGCCTTTATCCTTCCAGCCTAAGTACTTTACCTTGCCATCTTTAGTTTTGCCAACATACATTGCAGGTCCATTTGGCCATATCCACATCTTCAATAAAAAATTATCTTTTAGTTTTGCAAATTCTTCTTTTACTTCACTGTCAACCTTTGCTGCAGCTTGAATGGCCCGGCCAACCACCCACAGCATAACAGCAATATATATTCGTTTAATCAATTTCTTCTTTGGCTTAATTTCAGGATATTGTAATGCGTTCATAATGTAACTCCTTTTTAAAATTATTTACCTTCAAAGGATTTTTCTAGAAGTGCCATATATTCAGTTTCTTTGTGCTGTTTATTCTTTACAGCAGCTAATCTGGCATATTCTTTCAGTTTGTAGTGGGGAATATTCAACCCTTTCAATGTTGAAGGTGCATAGTTACCTGTTGCATCTATACACTTAATGAGATAGTCATAAGCGACTTTCTGGCGGTCCTTTTCAGGAGTCTTTGCATATGTATCAATGCCAGCAAGGGCAAGTAGTAATTCAGGGCGTATGCCACCTTTAGCATGCAGTTTTGCAGCCAGGCTATATCTAAGAAGAATTCCCATCACTTTACCAGGTTGAAGGTTGGTATCAAGAACTATCGCCTGCGCTAATGTATGTACTATTCCCTGTGGTGCATTTGAAAATGCAGTATCCGCACAGGCTGCCGCATTAACTATAGCAACACTTCCGTCCTTGTTACATGGCCTTTTAATTGTCTTTGGAAGGTATTGATAAATAAATTGAAGTGCAGTATGTGCATACGCATCATTGATAGGATTAGGTGCAGCTATGCCACATGCTTCAATTGCATGTGCCAGTGATGTAAGCGCACAGTTCGCCACCTCCTGTGAAGTAGCATGGCGCGTTATGCGTGAATCAATAACAATAACATCAGGATACAGAAAATCGGATTGTTTTTCAAAACGCTCGTAATATGCAATAGCGGCCATTTCCCCGCCTTCGCAATCTGCAGTGGGTGCGCAAATTAAAGGTTTAAGTGGCGATGAAATGGTAAGATCAGTACATTTCAAAATATCAGTTTTAAGTGAAACAGCCATATTGACTGCTTTTGCAATATGTGCTATCCCGCCTGAACCAAGTGCAATGATTGAATCACAACCCCTATCTCTGTATAGTTTCGATAGTTCATTGATTATTGTTACACTGGGGTAGTTAGGGGCATTGGTAAAAAGAGCGCCTATAGTAATGTTGCTATCGTATAAAGCTTTCGTTAATGTTTTTGCTAACCCTTTTTTTGCCCATCGGGCTGATGTGATGACAAGGGGCTTGCGGGCATTCAGTGATTCTAATTCAAATGGGATATGTTCCAGCGCTTTAAGCCCAGAACAAATTTTAGGATGACTTAAAAATGTAAAGTTGTATGGAATCATGGTGCCACCTCATTATTTTTTTTCAATTTTTAATCGTTTTAATGTGCTGTCTTTAGGAATGCCATTTTCATCAAAACCACGTGCTTTATAGTAACTATCTACCAGTTCTTCCAATGGTACGGTACGCTGCTGTGGGTCACAGTGCCTGCCCTCGGTTAAAAATCGTTGTGGGAGAGTATCGTCTTTTCGTGATATACCTTCACGGGTATTCATATAGCGCTCAAGAACATGTATCCTTCTTCCTGCTTTAATCCACTTGAACATCCCCATGCGCTTGCCAGTAATTCCCGACCACATTTCGGGCCACAGGCTTACATCCATGAATTTTGTAGCAATTGGGTTGAGATAGGTTACCATTGGATTTAATAGAAATGTTGGCGTGTATTTTACCACAAAAGGTTCCAGTTCTACAGCAAAAGCAGTAAACTGACATATATGCATTGAATTAATGGCACAGGTGACATCTTCCAAAAATGCAATCATGGAACCTTTACCTTTGAGTGAAAAGGGATCATGCATATTCAGATACACTTCAACTGCAAAGCTTGCAGTGGAAAGATGGCACGCACCACGGTTTGCAACAGCATAGCTTAATGCCTGCCCCCAAGCACCACGGGGATCGTAGGCTGCCATTTCAAGGCCTTTAACTTGAATTGCAAAATCAGCTCCACCATATTTTTGCGATAGTTTTCGGGTACCATTGGCTAAATCATTACCAAACCCTCTTCTATAAGCAATGTCCGTGATAGTTTTTGCTACATTATCGGGTGATCCAAATTTGAGATCGGTTTTAATTAATCCTTTTTCGGTGGCCTCCATTGCCCAGGCAATTGTGACTGCAGTGGATATTGTATCAAGGCCATATTTTGTACAAAGTTCGTTAAATTCGCTGACTGCGACAGGATCAAAGATCTCTAAATTGGAGCCAAAAGTACCAATAGTTTCATATTCAGGAATCTGACGCATTTGGCCATTTATAGTGCCTTTGTGACCGCAGAGAATGGCACAGGGCTTGCAGGTTGAGAATTTGGTATCAAAGCGTTCAGCCATTTCTTCGCCAGAAATTTTGTGTGCTTCGCCGTGTGAACCACCCGTGAAATTGCGAACCGGTAACAACCCACCTGCATTATTCAGATTGACATTTGCATTGGTACCAAACTGCCGGTATGATACGGATGTAATGGGATTGCGGTTGATAAATTTAAGTGTTTTTTTGCGGGCTTTATCAAACTTTTTAGGATTTTTTGGTACTATCTTGAATTCATTTCCTTTAGCAACTATCGCTTTTACATTTTTTGAACCCAGTACTGCACCCATGCCACAGCGCCCTAAAAATCTGTGGCCGGAACAGATATTAGCATACAGTACCTTGTTTTCACCTGCTTGCCCAATGACCAGTGCACCGCTGCCTTCCTTGTCAAGGGCTTTTTGAACGGTCTGAGTATCTTTACCCCATAATTTTTTTGCATCCTTGAATTCAACTCCCTTTGAACTGATAACTAAATACACCGGTGATTTAGCTTTGCCCTTTACAATGAGTCCATCCCAACCGGAGGTTTTCAATGCCATACCAAATGGTCCGCCACAGGAACCGGTTCCCATAAGTCCTGTCAATGGTGATTTGGTAACTGCTGCAAAGCGACCTGCACAGGGTGCGCCAGTGCCCAGATATACTCCCGTCATCACGATGAATTCATTTTCCTCAGAGAAAGGATCAATGCCTGCCGGCACTCTGTCATAAAAAAGTTTTAAGCCCAATCCCTTGCCGCCCAAATAGAGTTCCAGGTCCTTTTCAGAGATGGGAATCTCACGGTAGGATTGTGTGGTTAAATCAACTTCAATGACCTTGTTACTTGTTCCAGTGATTTCCTGCATATAGTATCTCCTTAAAACTTTAATTTTTTTGATGTTACAGATTGGCGTTAAAACAAAATCGATTAATTGTATTATTACAATAAAATTGTATATGAGTAATAATAGAATAATGTAAAATTATATGTCAATCACGATATTGAGAAGAAAATAAAAAATAAGTGCGAAGTTATAAATTAAAACTAGAAAATTATATTCTCTATTAAAATTTTAAACTATCCCAAATAATGTGAAAAAAAAACAGGTGAAGTAACTGACAAAAACGAAGTTAGTAAATTTGCAAATGCATAGTAGATGATGATATTTATTGCAAAAGTGCAGTAAATTGAATAATTAGTGCAGGATGGGGATATTTGATTGTTTTAAAATAATAAAATATGGTGAGATATACTGCAATAAGGCAAATTAAAATAAATCAATATGAAAAAAGCTTGCAACGATAGTTATCGGTAATGTAGTATTGATATACCACATAATACTACAATATACACTTTGGGAGGAAACTATGGATTTTGAAACCACTACCTGTATTTCGCTTCCCCATTTAGCTATCCTTGGTGAATATGCACACACGTTAGATGTGCCACTGACAACACTTATTGTGTACATGGTCATGTATGCGGCAAAGAAAGAAAAGAAGACGTATGTAGCATTTAAACGTATAGCTTACCGCAAACGCAGTACAGGCAATCCCTGGAAACGGGTACATCTGGTGCTATATCAGTCGGAGTATGAGTTTTTCTTAGATGTTAAGAAGTTATGGAAGATGTCGCTTGCCAATATCATTGCATTTTGTGTGGATAATGTTCTGGAAGAATTTTTTTTGTATTTCAAAGAGCGATTAAAAGAAATAAATACCGATAACTATCCTAATAATTTACCCAGTTATTATGAAAATAGGTCGTATACCTTTGATTTTCACCGTGAAAACGGCATACATTGCCTTAAATTCTACTGGGGACCACCACCAGAAGTATTGCGGAAACATTTATAAGCAATATTCTCCTAATTTAGATTATACGATTATCATAAAAGATAATAACAGCAATTTTTGCTGAAATGATGGTATTGTTACTATAAAAAATAAAAACCGCTCTGTTATCGTATTGATTTTAAGAAACAAAGCGGTTTTACTCATTCACTATAATTTTAAGAAAATTATATTTTGTCTTCTACAAAATATCCTGCTGGTATATGGTAGTATTTAAATGGCTGTTGTAGAATGCGGCTTGCCTTAGAATCAGGATTATCAAAGAAATCTTTTACTACTTCCATAAAATTTAAAGAGATGCCATAATACATGCTTCTATACGGTTCTGCAGTTGTTTCATCCCATCGTACATAGTTACGTGTAAAATAGCCAATATCTAACTGTATATAGCGCATGAAGTTTGGTAATTTTATTCCTAAGTTTTGCAGACCTGCCAGCCTGAAATTAAAAACATATTTTGCTCCACTATAATCGCTTGACATATGCAATGGATTTTTACCCCAGCGGTCAAAATAACTTTCAGTGGGCCAATATTGCCAGCTAAAACCAATGAGCGAGTCCAGTGTTGGGGAGTATTCCAGTAGTATCCCCAATCCAATACCAAGCATATCGGCAACAACATCTTCATAGGAAAAGCCGTATTTGCCAGTAAATGCATCACCTACTTCAATACCAACACCTAAAAATGTAGCGGTTGCAATGGAATAAATCCATTTTGTATTTCTGCCATTTTCTGACCAATCATAGTAATTATGAAAGATCCTGAACGCTAAGTAATGAGCCCAACCGTGTCCAATTTTATCAGCACCCCCGGAATCAGTATTCTGCCCAAAAAAGCCCTCATGAGCCCATCGCCAATTGCTTTGTTCACCCCAGTCCCATGTTTCCATTCCGTATAATATTGTAATTGTAGGTACTGCCACAAACATTGCCAGCGTTGGTATGGTAGGCCAGTTGCTTTCATTCTGAACAGGTGCAGGGTTTCCAGTTGTTTCCTGCGCATAGAGTACCATAGGAAATAATACCATAATGGTGAAAATTAGAGTGAGTGGTTTTAACAACGTGTTGCTTTTCATAATAATGCCCTCAATAGACGTTTATCTTTATTATTCTGCAGGTGCTATCAGCATTCAGTAACAATTAAAATAAATCAGAATATTAAAAAAGGACACAAAAGGGCAAAATCAAATATGTCAATAAATTTTAGTAAAATAAATATAAAAAATATATTAAATAGTATTGTGTGTTACACAAATCAAATGTTAGTTCATAGGATTTTTTGTTGTAATTTTTTATAAGGGCTATATTACAATACAATAACTATCAACAATAACTATCACGTAAAGTAGGTGCCATGACAGATTATTCAAAAGCCAAAGATGCAATAATTGAAAAAGTTGAAGGGTATGTCTTTGATACAATACCAGCACGTGGCCATTGTCCGGTAGTTCAGTGGGAATATCCTGAGTTTCAAAGTTTGTGCCCGGTGTCTGGCAGGCATGATCAGGGTACATTGAAAGTTATTTATGAGCCAAAAAATCTTCTATTAGAAAGCAAATCAGTACGCGATTATATGAGTGCGTGGCGAAATAAATCAATATGGCAGGAATACGTTACTGATGTCATTGCGCAGGATCTGTACAATGCCATCAAGCCAAAGTGGCTTACAGTAGAAATTCAGTGGGCGCCACGAGGTGGAATATTTGCCACTACCACATCTGTAAAAGGTAAAAAGTAAATAAAGGGCACTATGATAGCTGAATATATAGCAGGTGTTGATATTGGTGGAACTAAAATTATTACAACTATCGCCAATGCTACTGGTATAAAAGCACGGGTTTACCAGCACACACAATTGCAGGGGGATAACCTCGTTATTCCAAAACAGGCATATATGTTGATACAAAAAACAGCAGAATATGCTGGCATTCATTATGAAGACATTAAAAGAGTGGGGATAAGCACCTGCAGCCCTTTTGAAAGAAAAGGAATGTATAAAGAGATAGTTGCCCCAAATCTTTGCGGAGGATTAACAGGGAGTTGTCGTTTACCCAATTCATGGCAGTCCATACCACTTGAAGAATTTTTCAATCAATTATATCCTGAGGTTATAGTAGAAAATGACTGTGTGGCAGCAGTCGTTGCCGAGAAACTTTTTGGCGCTGGAAAATTTCATGATAATCTTGTGTATGTTACCTGGAGTACCGGTATTGGTGCCGGTGCCTATGTTGACGGCAGGCTAATTCGTGGTAAAAATGGTAATGCACCACACTTTGGTCATATATTTATTGCTGATGATGGCCCTCAATGTGGTTGTGGTAACTACGGGGATTTAGAGGCGATAGCATCCGGAACAGCAATTGCCCGTGATTATGGAGTCAATTCTGCAAAGGAAGTCTTTGACAACTATCGTGCTGGCGATGAAAAAGCTATGCAGATAGTACACCGGGCTGCAAAGAATTTTGCGCGGGGACTGGCTTCGCTCAATGCATTATTTGATACCGAATATATTGTATTAGGCGGTAGCGTTATGAATGACAGCGATATTCTGCTGCCGATTATACGGGAGGAGTTCTATAAGTCATTTCCGGTGTTATCAAAAAACGTTATCATAGAAAAAAGCACATTATTTGAATATATTGCTGACATATCAGCACTATCACTTGTCATGCCTGCGTCATGGATAGAATCCTGGAGAACATATACGCCGTGGATGCATGCTCCAGAGCTTATCAAACTATAACAATAAAAATAATTACAATTCACTAATTATTCCTAAATATGGAAATTTGAATAAAATATTAAATATGTACATCCCCGCCGCCT